>JAZNWG010000417.1:0-5259 GCA_045593225.1 Oscillospiraceae bacterium | reverse complement strand
TTTCCGCTGATAACATCAGAATATAGTTCAACGGTAACTTCGTTTGTCTTTTTGAATCTTGGATCAAAAATCGTTCCTTGAATGTATATTTCTGAGGCATAATAATCAAAGTTTTCAGCCAAAACAGGGTCGATAGCATTTTTGAGTAGTTTTCTGATGATTGACTGAATATAAGTGTCGCTTATTTCGCATCCTCTTCCGTGCTCAAAATATTCTGCTTCAAAATATAATGTATCATCATTTTTAGGGTGACATGTTGCTGTCAGATATCCGGGCGAATAATATGATCCGCCGGATCCTGTCCCGATATCTACTACCACAAATTCCTCTCCATAAATTTCTTTTAATGCGTCTGCAACAAGCTGTTTTGACTCGTTATATGAATGTCCGTTCCAGTAGCTGGTACATCCCGTCAGAGATGTCATGGCAAACAGGCAGGTGATGATAAGTATAGTTATTTTTTTTAGCATAATAGTTTTCTCCAAAATCAAAATAAGATCTCAGGCTGTTCGGTTTTATTATACATCAATATGCCAATACCCGTCAAGTTTTTCAGACAAAAAGTGCCGCAGATACGCTCTGCGGCATGGCCTTATTTCTCATTTATCTTACTTCCGCTCTTGAAGATAAGTCCTGCAAGCAAGCCTGCAACTATCGCCGCGGTTATTCCTGCGGCGGCAGAGGTAAGTCCGCCTGTAAGCGCGCCGATAAGTCCGTCCTTATCCACCGCCTCCCTGACGCCCTTTGCAAGCAGACTGCCAAAGCCTGTAAGCGGTACGGTCGCGCCGCCGCCTGCAAAGTCGATGAGCGGTTGGTATAATCCCACAGCGCCGAGGACAACTCCCGCCACAACATACGACACCAGTATCCTCGCAGGCGTGAGCTTTGTAAGGTCGATGAGTATCTGTCCCACAACGCAGAACGCGCCGCCGATAACAAACGCCCACACATATTCCATAAACATATCCATTCTGTACTCCTTTCAGTACGAGGTAAGTTCTACCGCGTGCGCAATTCCCGGGATAGAGCCGCCCTGCTGCACCATTGTAGTCGACATCAGCGCGCCTGTCGCGCAGAAAAGCACCCTGTCAAGCTCGCCGCTCTCTATCCGCTTCAGAAAATGTCCGCACATCATCGAGGCGCTGCAGCCGCAGCCCGAGCCGCCTGCGTGTACGTCCTGCGTTTTGCGGTCAAACAGCATAAGTCCGCAGTCCTTGTGGTACTTGTCAATGTCGATACCATCGCGCTTGAAAAGGTCATGCAGAAGCTCGCTTCCCACAAGACCTAAGTCACCTGTGATTATGAGGTCGTAGTCCTGCGGATGGCTCGCCATGTGCGTGAAATGACGTGAGAGCGTGTCATAAGCCGCGCCAGCCATTGCAGCTCCCATGTTATTCACATCGGTAATGCCCATGTCCTCTATCTTTCCGACAGTAGCCGCGCGGATAAACGGCGGTTTACCTGTGTTGCTCACCAGCACCGCGCCCGAGGCAGTTGCCGTCCACTGCGCCGTGGGCGGTCGCACTCCACCATAGTTCAGCGGAAATCTGAACTGTCGTTCCGCAGAGCTGAAATGCGACGAGGTTACTGCTATCGCGTTTTCGGCATAGCCTGCGTTCACCATCGCGCCTGCGAGCAGCATGCTCTCCGCAAAGGTGGAGCAGGCTCCGTACACCCCGAGAAACGGCATATAATAGTCCTTCAAGCCATAGGACGAGCCTACGCACTGATTGAGCAGATCGCCTGCAAATATCAGGTCGATGTTTTCAGGCTGAAGCCCTGTTTTCTGCAGCACGTGACCCACCGCCTTTTTCTGAAACAGCGCCTCCGCCTGCTCCCACGTGTCAGTGCCGCCCTTGTTATCCTCTATCACCTCGTCAAACTCGCCGCCGTACGGGCCTTCGTTTTCAGCCTTGCCGACTACCGCCGCATAGCTCATTATCGAAGCCTTGTCATATCTGAACGTTTTTCCCGAACAATATCTCATAGCTCCCCCTTAATTCATAAAAAGTCCGACGATATAATAGATTATACCGTAAAGCACTGACGCAGAAACTCCGTACACGATAACAGGGCCTGCAATAACGAACATCTTTGCGCCGAGACCCAGTACATAACCCTCGGATTTGAAGTCGATAGCGGGGGAAACTACGGCGTTCGCAAAGCCTGTTATAGGAACAAGAGTTCCCGCGCCGCCGTGCTGTGCTATCCTGTCGTATATCTCAAGCCCCGTCAGCAGTGCGCTTAAAAACACCAGCGTCATTGAGGTCACCGCCGCGGCGTGCTCCTCGTTAAGTCCAAGATAAGCATAGAGGTTGAGCAGGCCCTCGCCTATGGTGCAGATAGTACCGCCGATAAGGAACGCTTTCGGCAGAGTTTTATACATTTTCGAGTTAGGCGAGCGCTTTTTTGTAAGCTCGCTGTACTCGCGGTTTGATATATTCATAGCGTAACTCCTTTGAAATTTTTCGCTTTATCATATTGTGCCGAAATCGTTCGTAAATACTCATATTCTGGAATATTTCCGTTATTGTTATAGTAAAGTATTGACAAATGGGAGTTTTTGAGATAAAATAAAAATACCAACTAAACACACGACAGGGAGGATAAATCATGTCGATCATAAATGTTATGGAAGCCTTTGTTACTGAAAGATTAGAGGCTATGCTGGAAAACGAAAGCTGCTGTAAGTGTGACCGCTGCCTTGACGATATGAAGGCTATCGCACTGAACAAGCTCCCTGCAAAGTATGTAAGCTCCCACAACGGAGAGCTTTTCTCAAAGCTTGACGCGTCTATCCGTCAGAATGCCGTTGATATCAATATCGCGGTTGCCGCTGCTATCGACGCTGTTTCCAAGCGCCCCTCGCACGAATAAAAAGCGCGCCCTGCAAAAAACAGGGCGCTTTATTGTATAACAAAAAACACCTCCGATACTTTCAGAGGTGTTTACCATTTTCTGTCGAAGCTCGGCGCGGAAAGTATGGGGTTTGAAGTGCGCAGCGCTTTTTTCGACTTCACCGCAATATGATCCGCAATGTTGAACTGCTTTTTCTGCGGCGCATTTCTGAACTGATCAAGATAATACTGCACCGACCGCTCCAGCTGCTTTGTACTGCCGAAATCGTGCGATATCACAAGCTTTCCCCGAAGCTCAAAATGGCGCTCCATAAGCTCGGGATTGTCAAACTGAAGCTCTCCGTCCTCGTCGATGTGATAGCCGAGATGCTCAGAGGGCAGGAAATACTCGCGCACCTCGCCCGATATTGCAAGCTCCATAGGCGAGCGCTTTCCGTCACGCATCACCTCAGTCACTGAGGAAAACGGAATGTAGTACAAACGGCGGTATATAGTCCTTTCGCCGTAAATGTGGAACTGACCCGCATAACGGCTGTATATCATGCCTCTCGGCAATATATCGAAATAGGTGTATCGCGCATGAAGGCGGCGCTTTCTGTCCGCAATATATGCCCCCGCAAAGCAGAATACCATTCCTGCCGCAACACAGCCTATCGCTATCCACACCATAAGCTGCGCAAAGCCCTTATCGCCGTCGGGTCGCAGATTGAAGATGATATTTGCCGCACAGAACACGCATACCGCGATAAGCGGAGCAAGCAGCGCAGCAAGCACTGTTTTGAGGCGTTTTTTGTATATCGCGGTGTCACAATGGAAAAAATCGCGCATTCGCTGCACTCCTCTCTGCGGTGATCATAATAAAATTATAGCAGATACAAACTCAAAAATCAACCGCTTGTTTTTTTGTTAAAAGGACTTGATTTTTTTCGCGTTATAGAGTATAATAATAAGGTAAATGCTCTCGCTTATGGGGGCAGGCCCTGTGCAACGGTGTGCCGTGAACCATGTCAGGCGGGGAACCGAGCAGCATTAAGCGGATTTCACTGTGTGCCGCAGCAAGCCTGTTCTCATAATCGAGAGCATTTATTTTTGTATGCTTACTTAATTTTCGGGAGGTGTTGATATGTATCTTGCGCTGTACAGAAAGTATCGTCCGTCAACATTTGAGGACGTTATATCCCAGCCCCATATCACCACCACGCTGAAAAATCAGATAATGGGCGGAAAGCATGGCCACGCTTACCTTTTCACAGGCTCGCGCGGTACAGGTAAGACCACCTGTGCGAAGATACTTTCCATGGCAGTAAACTGCCTTTCCCCGAAGGACGGAAGCCCCTGCCTCGAATGTGACGCCTGTCGTGAGATAATGAGCGGTGCGGCTGTTGACATCACAGAAATGGACGCAGCCTCCAACAACGGCGTAAACGATGTGAGAGTGCTGCGTGACGAGGTCGCATACACTCCCGTAAGCTGCAAATACCGCGTGTATATCATCGACGAGGTGCACATGATGTCCACCGCAGCGTTCAACGCGCTGCTGAAAACACTCGAAGAGCCGCCCGCGCACGTTATATTCATACTCGCTACGACCGAGCTTCATAAAGTGCCAGCGACGATAGTTTCGCGCTGCCAGAGGTTTGAGTTCCGTAGGATAGATATCTCGGACAGCGCAGACCGACTTATGCAGGTAGCGGATACCGAGGGCATCTCGCTTCAGCGTGATGCGGCAGAGCTTATCTCCCGCCTTTCCGACGGAGGTATGCGTGACGCGCTCTCGATACTCGACCGCTGCATAACCGCAGGCGCCGAGATAACCTGCGATGTTGTAAGATCATGTGCAGGTGTTGCTGATAACAAGCACCTTTTTGCATTCGCTGAAATGATCGCAGGCAAGGACCTTTCGGGCTGCCTTAACCTTTTGCAGCAGCTTTACAACGGCTCCAAGGATCTCGCAAGGCTTATTGATGAGCTCAGCGGTCACTACCGCGATCTGATGCTGTATAAGACAGTTCCAGATGATAAGGGACTTATCACAGCACTCCCTGACGAATATCCCGAGCTTTCGCGCCTGTGCGACATGTACAGCCTTGACGATATTCTCCGCTGCTTAGAGCTTCTGCAGAAATGTGCGGACAGTATCGGAAAGACACGCCACCGCAAGACGGCCGCAGAAATGACGCTTATCAGAATGTGCCTCGGAAGCTCTGCTTCAGAGGAAGCACCACGCCGAGTTATTGCAGAGCCGACCAAAAAGCCTGTAAGCCAGCCAATGGGACAGGAATTCGCCCCGATACCCGATGAAAAGCTGTCGCCTCAGGTCGCGGCTATCATAAACAGAACAAAAGCGCTCAGCGAGGAGATGTCAAAGCCGAAGCAGCCCGAACAGCCTGCCGAAGCACCT
>JAZNWG010000416.1:0-3735 GCA_045593225.1 Oscillospiraceae bacterium | reverse complement strand
CGAGGACAGCATGATATCTCTCGGAAAGCAGCTTATGCAGGTGCGCGGAATTTCGGCGCAGTGGGAAAAGCGTGATATCTCTGCGGCGAAGCTTGTCGAAAAAGCAGACCTTGTATTAAGCAGCTACTGCCTTAACGAGCTTACAGCTTCGGCAAGAAAGAATGCTGTTTCGGCGCTCTGGCAGGCGACAGAAAAGCTGCTGATAATAATCGAGCCTGGTACTCCTGAGGGATTTTCTCAGCTGCGCGAGGCGCGAAAGCAGCTTATAGCGATGGGAGGCTATGTGGCGGCGCCCTGTCCCACAAACGGCGAATGCACGCTTCCCGAGGACGACTGGTGCCATTTTACGGCGAGAGTGCAGCGCTCGAAGATACATAAGCAGCTGAAGGGCGGTGACGCTCCCTATGAGGACGAGAAATTCTGCTTTATCGCGGTTTCGAGAACAGAGGTTGAGGGCGCTTCAAGAATACTTCGCCACCCGAAGATAGAAAGCGGCAAGATAACGCTTCGTCTTTGCACGGCGGACGGAATCTGTGACAAGCTCGTAACGAAGAAAAGCCCGTTGTTCAAGGCAGCCAGAAAGTCCGACAGCGGCGACAGCTTCGGTGAGAGCTAGGAGAAAAGTTTTGGATATAATCGTAGTTTATACAGAGGGCGCGGAGTTTTCGGCGCTTGAAAAATACCTCGGCTGTGTTTCGAAGGCGAGAAAGGCTACGGTGCTGAAGAAAGCCTCGGACGAGGATAAGGTGCAGTCGCTGGTAGCGGCGCTGCTGCTTAGAAGCGAGCTTTCAAAGCGCCTCGGAATACCGCATAAGAAGATGGTGTTCGAGAAAGGCGCGCACGGAAAGCCGTACATAAGGGGCGGCGGAGCGCAGTTCTCCGTTTCGCACACAAGGGGCGCAGTGTGCGTGGCTGTCTCGGAAAGTGATATGGAGATAGGCGTTGATATCGAGCGCAGAGACCGCCGCATAATCGGCAAGCTTAAAGAGCGCACGCTCAGCAAAAACGAGCTGGCGCAGCTCTCCTCTGATGAGGATTTCCTGCGCATGTGGGTGCAGAAGGAGGCTTTCCTGAAACGCACGGGTATCGGGCTTACGACGGTTATCCGCGGCGTAGATACGACTGTACTGAAGGATATCGCAGTGTACGAGTGCGGTGCGTACTTCGTTGGTGCGGCAGGAACTACCGCGAACGGAGCGCAGGTCAGAGTGCTGCCCTTGGATGAGCTTCTGGCGGGTTTTGAGGTTGAGTGAGTTTTAGGTGAAGTTCATGACAAACAGGATCATAACCGATATTTCTGATTACATATTCGTATCCGACGAGCTGCAAAAGGTAGACGCGATATTCCTGCCCGGAGGCTCGCACCCCGAACAGCCCGAATATGCTGCGGAGCTTTATCGCAGGGGCCTGGCTAAATGGCTGATACCCTCGGGCGGTGTAAGCGTGAAGCTGGGGAAATGGCAGGGCGTGCGCTCGAAGGCGGATATATATGACGACGATTATAAATCTGACTGCGAGTTCTTTACAAATGTACTGATCAAAAATGGCGTGCCTTTGTCTGCTATCATAGGCGAGGATAAGTCGGGGCATACGCGCGACAATGCCTACCTCTCCAGAAAGGCCGTTGATGAAGCAGGGATCGAGATAAAGACAGCGATGATAGTGTGTAAAGCGTTTCATGCGCGCCGTTGCCTTATGCTGTATCAGATGGCATTTCCCGACGTGAAGATGATAGTCTGTCCTGTGCATTGCTATAATATCACAAAGGGTAATTGGTATGAAAGCGAGAAAGGCATCGACCGCGTACTGGGCGAGCTCGCACGCTGCGGTAATCAGTTTGCAGCGGATATAAAAGAGTATTTGTTATAGAGATGAAAAGCCTGAGAGGAGAGCAGTCCTTTCGGGCTTTAGTTTTATGCGCCTTTATTGACAACCATAAGCAAAAGGAGTATAATAACAATGGCTCTGAAACAGGCGGTAAAACGGAATGCGGTGTAATTCCGCAGCAGTCCCCGCTGCCGTGAGGAAGCTGCGCTGCTGTCACAGACGGAAACGTCGGGTCACTGGAGGGAAACCTCGGGGAAGGCTCGGCAGAGCGTGTAGAGCCCGTCCGATCTCGGACAGGCTCTTAGATTCCAAGCCGGAAGACCTGCCACTGGGAATGAGTTAATAAAATTTTGACGGAGGATCAAAAATGAGAAAAACAAGAATTCTGGCAGCACTGCTGTCGGCGTCGGCTGTGTGCGCACTGTCGGCGACTGCCTTTGCGGACGAGGCACCGCAGGGCTATGTGACCTTTTATGCAGACAAGGCGACTATCGGTCAGGGACTTGTGTGCGAGCCTGAGGCTGTTCCCTTTTATGCAGGCGACAAAGGGATTGACATTGTTAAAAGAGCGGCTGACGTGAATGCAGTTGACAGCGACTGGGGCGCTTATATCGAGGGCTTTGCCGATATCGATACAGGTGCTGAGATACCTGCTGCTATAGCAGAGGCTTGCCCCGAGATGTTCGGAAGAAACGCAGAGGGTTGGCTTTCAGCTTATGACTACACGGCGGAGTCGGGCTGGAGCTGGTTTCTGAATGATGAGTACGCTATGGTTGGAATTTCGGACTACGTTCCTGCCGATGGCGATGTTATCCAGTACCGCTTTACCGTTTACGGCTACGGCAGTGACCTTGGCGTGGACAATTCCTCGTGGGGAGGCACTCCTGCGCTGGTCGAGGCTGTAAAGACCGCAGAGCTTGCAAAGCTTGCAGCGGCGTCCGACAGCAGCACCCCCGAATACGCAGCAGCGATCGAGGTGCTCGGTACATTCGGTACAACACAAGCTGAGATAGACGCGGCTTATGACGCGCTGTCCGCTGTGGCTGACAGCACCTCCGCGCCCGACAGCGGCAACGTGGCAGAGGGCGACAAGACCTCGCCTGAAACAGGTGCAGAGGGTATTGCGGTGGTTATCGGCGCGGCACTTGCAGCAGGCGCGGCAATGCTGCTCTCAAAGAAGAGATGAAGAGGATAGGGAAAGCTATCACAGCGGTCTGCATGGCGTTAATAATGGCGGTGCAGACCGCTTTTCCTGCCTTTGCACACAGCAGTGATATAGACGGTATATTCAGCTGTTTCACGTCCGAGGGCGGATTTTATGATGGGCTGGAATTCGGCGAAAACGACTGGGCTGCGTACTGTCGCATAAGGCTTTACGGTACAGACGGTGCAGAGGAGTATCTCTCGCAGGTTCACACCTCGGCAAAGGCGCTTATGGCTTCCGAGGGCTTTGTGAAGCCTACCGAGCTTCAGCGTGCGGCGATACTGCTGTCTGCAGCAGGAATGTGTGATGACAGGCTCATGAATGCAGCTGTTTATAACAATGAAAAGCTTGACAGACAGGGCATAAACGCTTATATATGGGCGCTTATAGCGGCAAACTGCTGCAATATCCCACAGCCCGAAAATGCGCTGAACACTAAAAGTTCCCTTGCGCAGCATCTGATCTCAAATCAGCTGTCCGATGGTGGCTTTGCGCTCAAAGGCGAGGCTGCGGATACGGATATTACGGCGGCAGTAATATACGCGCTCGCGCCGTTACGCGAGGATAAGGAGATAGCAGAGGCTCTTGCAAAAGCAGAGCAGTGCTTGTCCGACTTACAGCTTGAAAGCGGCGGCTTTTCGAGCATGGGAACAGAAAACTGCGAGAGCGCGGCGCAGGCTGTAATTGCGTTTTGCGCACTCGGA
>JAZNWG010000415.1:0-3008 GCA_045593225.1 Oscillospiraceae bacterium | reverse complement strand
GCCGAGGAAAGTGAGCCTGAGACAACAACTGTCGCAACTGGGGAGAGTGAGCCCGCTGAGGTAACGACCGCTCAGAGCGAACCAGCTGAAAGCGATGTTGAGATCGAGGTAACTAACACCTATGCGGAGATGATAACTGCATTTGATAATACATATCTGGGACTGCCGCGCGCTGACAAGATATACGTATTTCAGAGTACGGGCGACTATGACGAGATCGGCGGCGAGATATGCTATGCGGTGAGCTGCTATGACGAGCACGAGGGCACGCTGTACTATATGTGTGATTTCTACATAACCGAGGACGGCTCGGCGGTGTATCGCTATTATCTGTCTGACGATAAATATGTGCTGCTGCCCGAAAGCAAGGGCTTCGCGCAGATGGACCCCACTTCACAGACGGCAGACGAGATATTTGCGGTGGCAAATGAGCTTTACGGGTATTTTGATCTGTGTGCGCTGAACGGATATGACGACAAAACGCTTGAGGCAGAGGTAGACGGTGAAACATGGACATATTACATGGTGTCGGACGAGCGCCTTGACACAAAGGCGGAGCTTTTGAGTGCCCTGAGTTGTTATTTCTCTTCTGATATCATCAATTCGCTGATGGATACTTCTATGTATCGCGAGGGCATGGACGGAAAGCTGTATTCCTCGGGCGGCGCGAGAGGCAGTGATATCTTCCACCAGAAAACGGTGTACGAGCTAGTGTCGCTCACCGAGGACACTGCAGTGTTCAAGGGTTACGCTACATACAGCGACGAGATAATGGAGGACGCTTACACAGAGGAGTTCACCTATAACGCTGTAAAGCAGGACGGCAGATGGGTATTCACGAATTTTGACCTGCCTTATTAAAAACTGAATAACACGTTTTTCGGCGGAGAAATATCTCCGCCGAAAATTTTTTTATAAAATTTATTAAAAACTATTGACAGCAACTGTATTACATGATATAATACAACTGTACTAACGCAGATAATACAGTTAATACGAATAATACATATCAGTAAAAAGGAGGTCGGAATGTGCTTGATATAAGGCTTGAGGGCAAAGCGCCCATTTATGAGCAGCTGTTCAGCGGCATTGCGGGATTGATATCCTCGGGTGAGCTTAAGCCTGATGAAAAGCTGCCTGCTGTTCGTGAGGTGGCAAAGCAGCTCGGTATCAACCCCAATACGGTTCAGAAAGCGTATGTGCAGCTTGAGCAGGCGGGGCTTATCTATTCCATGCCTGCAAAGGGCAGCTATGTTTCGTCGCAGACGCAGGCTGTGGAAGCACTGCGTGCGGAGGCACTGAAGCGGCTGGAGGACGGGCTTTCGGCTGCGAAAAAGAGCGGAGTTACGAAAGAAGAGGTATTGGCTTCGGTAAATAAAATATGGTCAATAGACGGAAATGAGGGGAATTTATGATAGAGATCAAAAATGTAGTGATGCATTTTGATGAACGCAATGCGCTCGATGGTATAAGTCTTGAGATACCCGAGGGCTGTGCGTATGGTCTGCTTGGCTCGAATGGCGCGGGTAAATCCACGCTGCTACGTCTGCTTTCTGGCATTTACAGACCCAATTTGGGTGAGGTGCTGATAGACGGACAAAAGGTGTACGACAATGTTCCGATAAAGGAGCGCGTGTTCTTCATCAATGACGAAACGGTACAGTTCAACGACATGACGCTCACTGAGATGAGAGCTTACTACAAGCGCTTTTACAGCAGCTTTGACGACGCACTGTTTGAAAAGCTTCACGGTGCTGTCGAGCTGCCTATGAAAAAGAGGCTCAGCACCTTCTCAAAGGGCATGAAGCGACAGGCTGCCGTTATCTGCGGTATCGCCTGCAGAACGCCGTATCTGTTCCTTGACGAGGCATTCGACGGACTTGACCCGACGATGCGTATCATAGTAAAGCAGATGCTTATTGACGCAATGCTTGATAACAAGCTTACTGTCATATTCTCCTCGCACAATCTCGGCGAGATAGACGAATTCTGCGACCGCGTAGGACTTCTCCACGCAGGCAAGGTGGTATTCGACCGCGAGCTTGACAATGTTAAGGGCAGCGTTGTGAAGATACAGACTGCGTTCGACCGCCCTGTTACAAAGGATGATTTCAGCGGCTTTGAGGTGCTGCATATCGAGTCTACGGGCAGTGTTACCCATATCATCGCAAAGGGCGACCGCGAGGCGATCAGAAGCGGCGTGAACGCACTTTCTCCCAAGCTGTACGACGAAGTTCCGCTAAGTCTCGAGGAGATATTTATTTACGAAATGGAGGTGCTTGGCTATGACAGCTCGAAGCTTGACAGGTAATTTTTCTAAGTTCGGCACTTATTATCTCTACAAGCTGCGCACACTGCGCTCCATGATAATACTCAACAGCATTTTCGCGCTGCTTAGTTATCCTCTTGCGTTCGGTATTTTAATTCCTTTTATAGGAATACAGAACGAGATCACGCAGCTTCAGATACAGACTCAGTATCGCGATTCGCAGCGTTTGCAGGAGCTTACTGCACAGAGCAGAAGTCTTGAGAGCCTGTTTATAGCAGCGGTCATTATAGGCATTATTATGCTTGGCGCGATATTCGTTATGAACTTTGTTGTAATCAATAAATCCTTCCGCTGGCTTTACAAAAAGTCGATAGTGGATATGGATTATTCGCTGCCTGTATCGGGTGATACACGCTTCTGCGGCGATCTGCTGGCAACGCTCTCCACCTGTCTTGTACCGCACCTTATTGCGATCTTTACAGGCCTGATACTGTGGCGGTTAGTGCCATTCGGCGACAGGATCTACAGCGACACAGGCAGGATAAATTCTGTATATGAGACGATTGACCGCATGATACCGCAGCTTATGTTCACAGGCTTTATTGCCTGCATAATGCTCATTGCGCTGACACTGTTCATCATGTCGCTTTGCGGACGTGCTGCGGAGTCCAGACTGTACCCCGCCATATTCAACGTAATAATCCCGATAGTTGTTGGTGTGTGTATCGGTATCGTAATA
>JAZNWG010000414.1:0-22779 GCA_045593225.1 Oscillospiraceae bacterium | reverse complement strand
TGAAAAGCTGTATATTCCCCGTAAGACGACCTTTAAACGCGACACTGTTGACTTCATGCAGCAGTCGAGCGAAAAGAAAAAGACCAATGCGAAAGCAATAATCAGAACGATGTGTCGTTATTCAGAGAAACCGAAGATGGTTTTCTTGGTAAAAACAAATCGTAATGTATTAAATGCGAAGTTACGATTTTGCCGTTCACAGTGAAATCATCAAGTAGACTGTGATTAACAGTGGAGAAATAAGCGGGGACGCCGTTTGCAACGGTGATCCGAGAGTTAAGGCTGAGATTAAAGCCTCAGTCAACCGCAACGCGTAGAGTGTGAAACTGTAGCTGAGATGCTGCAGACTATAATCGCTCCAAGAGGCTCCACTATCGGATGATACGGATGCAGAGTCCGTGGTAAAAAGGTACGCTGGACTACGACGAACAGTCGTAGAAACAAGGATAAAAAGCCTTGTGATAACAAATCGAACGCCGCCACATCTGATGAATTATGCTAAGCTGATCTTGATACTCATCAAACAGTTAGTTGATCTCAACTTCGATCAGTCATATATGACGAAGAGTTATGAAAGTTACTCTGCGTATTCTGTGAGGAGTGCGTACTATTACATCAGTTAAAACCGAGAAAGACCTCAAGAGCCTGTATGCCACAGCATAGTTGGAAACAACAAGTGCGACGGAGCGATAAGCAGAAAGAAGTTACAGGATATTGAAAGGATGAAACAAAAACCGTCAAATAGCGGTTCCTAATCAATGCTGACAAGGGTTTGTTCGGTTACGAATTATCATAAACATTGCAACAATTTTTGTGATAAACGTTCACAGACTGGGGGATTGTGTCCTCGTTAGCGACGGAAGTTAATGCCGTGCGCGAAAAATAGATGGTCTTGATATATTCAAGATTGACGTATAGTCGGTTCACGCCTTGTAATGAGGGTGCTATGGATTAACATAGAATCTGTGTTGCGAACAGATAAAACATTTAGTGATCAAAAACCGTTATATAAGACAAGATTCATGTTGGATGAGTTGGGTATGTAAGTTACCTGCGTATCTTGTGAAAGGTGCGTACTATTACATCAGTTAAACCCACGGAAAGACCTTAAGAGCTTATTACACCACAGCGTAGCTGGAAACAGCAAGCGCGATGGTTGGGAAACCTGCAAAAAGCGAATAAGATGTCAATATGCTGAAATAAAAAACAGATTGTGATATTTGTGCTAAGTTGACAATGACAAGGGTCAGTTTGGGTAGGAATGCTCGTAGTGTTTTAACAACCGAGTAACCTTTATCGACTGGGGGATTGCGTCCCCGTTAGCGACTGAAGCAAATGCAGTGCGCGAAAAATAGATGGTCTCGTGTAAAAACGAGATTGACGTATAGTCAGATCACGCCTTGTAATGAGGGTGCTGCACACGGATGCAGAGCTTGTGTTGCGAACAAGTGAAACGGAATTTCACAAGAAAGGTTTTGATTTATGGGTAAAATCATAGATTTGACAGGACAATAGTTTGGTAAATTGATTGTTATTAGACGGGTTGAAAATTATGTTTCAACAGGTGGTAATCAGTTTGTTCAATACGAATGTTTATGTTCTTGCGGTAATCATAAAAATGTAACAGCAGGAAAGCTTAAATCAGGTCATGTCAAATCTTGTGGTAAATGTAATGCTTTTTCTACATTTAAAGATTTAACAGGGCAGAGATTTGATAAACTCACGGTTGTCAGCGTTGATGGATATTATGAATATCCAAACGGTGAGCGTGATTATAAATGGAAATGTCGTTGTGATTGCGGTAATACAATAACTGTGAGAGGTAACAGTTTGAAAGCCAAAGGAAATCATTCTTGTAATTGTTATCGTAAAAAGCGTGAGATTACAGATGATATGATGATTGGTTGATATGATGATTGGTAAGCGGTTTGGCAAACTTGTCGTAATTGCACGCGCAGACGATACTTATACTAAAGCTAACACAGTCATTGACTGGTGGATATGCAAATGTGATTGTGGAACTGAATATAAAGTTCGCGGTGCATCATTGCGCAATGGACACACATCATCTTGTGGTTGTTATCGTTTAGAAATGTTAGCGAGCGAAACATATCAATCTCGGTATGAGCAAGCCGTTGCAACAATGCTTGCTAACTATGGAATAACATACGAACCGCAGAAAACATTTAGTGGACTGTATGGTCTCGGTGGAAATTTATTATCATATGATTTTTGCGTAAAGATAAATGATAATTTATTTTTGATTGAGTTAAATGGTTTACAGCATTATGAGCCTGTTAAATTTTTTGGCGGTAATCAGGTTTACGGACGGCAAAGAGTACATGATTATAGGAAAGAGCAGTTTGCCAAAGAAAATAATTACCCATTATTAGTTGTTAAATGTATTGATACAACAGTTGATGAAGTTTGCAATAATGTTTTGACATTTTTGCGCTTGTGAAATTCAAATGAACTTACAATCTGAAGGTCACGGTATCAGTGGCTTTGAGACTATGTTGAGCATAGGTTTAGGCCAAGAACAGCAGTTTACTTTGATACTCCAGACTCTTCAACAATTACGCGACGTTTATGGCGAAAGTGTCGATAAAATAGTGCAAGGCAACACAAGTAACATTGTGTTCCTTAAGTCTACCGACGACGCTATGATTGATACTTTGCAGAAAATGTCGGGTACAACACATAAGTCATTTACTGATTCCAAAACCATTACTCGTGATATGCAGAAGTTGATGATGCAGAACGAGGGTAAGGCATCGTATACAATGACGACTAAAGAAGTGCCTGTTATTTCTTATAATGACATGGCATTTATTTCAGAGCGTAACAGTATTATATTCCGTGCAGGCGACAGCCCCGTATGGAATCGTAACGAAACGATCTTGCCGATGTCGTGGCGATTGTTTAAAAATACGATTACGCAGCCGGGTAAGAATTACACGCTGCAGACAATTCCGACTCTTTCGTCAGCACTTGATTTTGATATCAGACAGAACCAGCCTGATTTTATCAAGATGCTTGATAAGAGAATGGCACAGGCTGCTAAAGCCAAGGAAGCCATGGAAATGTATCAGAAAGCGTATAATTACACGGATACAGAGCTTGCAAAGCTCGATATTGATGCATATTCAGATGAGATCATGGATCTGATCGCGGCTATGCTCAATGACAGTCTCGGCAAGGGGACCGGTGACAATTACGATGACGACGACTACGATGAGGACGTTGTTGACATCGATGATTGGGATGACGATATATTTGACAGTGGTTACGCTGACGATATCGACGATATCGGTTCCTACGGCATGTTTTCTTCAAACGACATTGAAGAAAACGACGATGTCCAGAAGGAAGCTGCCCGCAGGCAGGCAAGCAAGGATGAAAGAGATCGCAAGATATATGCCGGCGGCTATATCTCGAAATCAATGCTTGTAAATCCTGACGGTTCAGTCAGATCGCATTCATTCGACAGAGATTTTTCTGAAGTTTTTGCCAATAATGTTGGTGAAATGCTTCGCGATACCGATTATTTCAATGAAATGAACGGTAATCTCTATGGTAAGAATGGTCAGCCGTTTATCGTGAAAGCGGATAACAGCGCAATGCTTGCCAAGATGAATGCAGCTGCGCAGGACGATGATACAAATGTATTTTCAGAAAATGATATATCGGAGAAAGACCTGAGTGCTTTCAATACGTATATTATTACTGATGCATTTTATCAGTTTCTTGCAAGTCTTGATTCGTGGAGTTTCGCAAACGGTGTTTTTGACGCCGAAATGAAACGTCGAATGGACGGATAAAAAAATTTTAACAGCAGGTGTCACACATGGGCGCCTGCTGTTATGCTTTTTGGTGCATGTGTGTGACATTAACGTGCCGATATATGAACATATACCTCTTGACTTTATGTATTTAACATGCTATAATAAACATATAAACGGAAACTCTCGTCGGAGGGTAGTATTTGACGCGTAATGCAATAATACATACGTTGTGACATGAATATATGTGTTCAGAAAAGACGGGTGTATTATGTGCACTCGTCTTTTTTGTCATAGAGAAACGAGGTACGACAACATGGCTGACAACAATACGACTAAACAAAGAGATGCTGCTACGATATCCGTAATGGCAAAGCGTTCGGGTATTGAAGCATTGCGACAGTTTATTCCCGATAAGAATTATACAGTTGATCTGGTCGAACATGCGGCTGTTGGTTCACCCGAACTGACGGAAGATGAGGATTATGGTTCTGTTATCAGAAGAAACATGGTCGAGAAAAGTGTAGCTATATTGACACATCTTCGTAACAATGGTTATGATTTTGAAGTCAAAGCAGATCGTGAAGCAGGCCAGATAAAAGCATATCTTCCTGATTACAAAATGTCGATACGTTTGCTTGATCAGGATAAAAATGCTATATATAGTAATAAGGTACATCGCGACGGCGTTGACTATTATTTTACATCCAGTTACAGCGGTAAAAATACAGATAACAAGTCAAATATCGAAGTCACACCTGCTATGGCTGTTGATCTGGTCAGATATGCTCTGGGCGAAAGCGTCGGTCGTATTGATAATAATGGTTCGGAGTCAGTTGTTCTGGGCGAGACTGTTGGTACGGCGGCTGTAAATCTGAGAGCGGAAGACCGCGTGCCTATAACATATTCGGCTAACAAGACGTTTACCAGTCTTTATATGAGAGGTAAACCCAAGACGAGTATCGAAGGTCGTAATGTATCAGAGCTGGCAAGTTCGGTATATATGCACATGGCGAACGAGAAGAATCCAAGCATGGTTCCTCTCGAAAGCGGCGATGAATATTCATATGCCGAAAAGAATGAGCGCTTTATTCAGAGAAGCAGGGAAGCAGCTGAGATCAATTTTTCAGAAATGCTGAAATTTGATGCTGTTGACAAGCTTGCTCGCATGAGCATTGACGGCGAGTTTACAGGTAAGCCTGAGTTTTCTGATGACACGCTTGTAGCAGATATGCAAAAGGCGTATTTCGAAGAAAGAGTTCGTATTTATAAGGGCGAATATGCCAGCGAAACAGACAGAAATGATGCGTTGCTCGCACATGATGACTCTGTTAAGAGAGAAGTGTCGGATCTGTTTGGCGACATAGGGCTGAGACACATCAACCCTGTCAATGTTGCTGCGTATATGAATCCGAACAAGGGCTTTATTACAAATGAAAATCACATGCTGATGGCACTCAAAGCTGTCAGACAGGCAGATGCGACGAACGCATATGTTATTGAAGGCGAGGGCTTCGAGGAAAACCATTTCAAGGAACGAATGGTGGCATACGACGCATCGCCTGTGTATAACAATGCGGGTCTGCAGATCTACCCCATGAGCCTCAATCCAAACAAGGATGGCTTTGACAATCTGTCACCTTTCTGGCAGACGATGGGTCATTCTGTTTACGATGGCTTGTCCGAAATGGGTGTAAGAGTAAGTGATATACACGTTGATAAAAACGGTGTTATTCATTACGAGGGTGACAAGCTTAACGGTAAAGCGGCTAATAGTCGCTCATACGGAGCTGTTACTGGTGATATCGGTCAGGTTTTTGAGCCTGTAGCCAACGAGTTCAACAGCGATGGTTCACCCAACCTGTCGTACGGTATGATCGAAACGAGATTCAATTCGGATGCAAATTACTATATAGCTCCCGGTTACACTGCTTATGTCGTTCCGCCCATAGATGGCAACGATGTTCGTTCTTATGAAGAGCGTACTCGTTTGAGAGGATATGAGCAGAGCATGACTGAAAAGATCAAGCAAACGCTTCGCCATGATGTTCTTGTTATGAGCAAAACATCCACTTATCGCGATAATGCAGCTGGTCTGAACAGTGTTTATCATCATATTTACGGCGAAAAGCTGCCGCTTGACTTTGAAGCACAGATGATGCAGGAAGGTCAGGACGCAGATATGATAAAGGCTATTACCGATACGATGCGCAGCAGAGTTCGTTATGATAGTCATTATAAAGATGATACAAGTGTATTGTCAAAGGTAAATGCTGATAAGATGTCACAGCAGCAGATACGCGGTTATAACGAGTTTACCGATAACGTAAAGGCTGTTATGGCACACATGAATCCTGACACGTCTAACGGCTATTTTGATCCGTTGAATACAGGTACCGGCACCAATCAGGGTGTTGTAAGATATCTGGCACATGATGCGACGGTAAATGCTGACGGCAGTATTGCACCAAGCGAAAACGGAACGTTGTGTGCTCTGTGTGAGCATCCCGATAATAAGTATATCATGTACAATCCGCCTGACAGAGCGATCATGAGTCTGATGAATATGCAGAATCAGAGCTCTACGGCAAGAGGTCGCGACATGGTGTCTATCATGATGACAGGCGAATATTTCCTTTACAAGTCCGATATCTATCCTCAGCTTATTCTGATGAAAGACAGTGATACTATCGCTGAAGCACAGACTGAAACGGTTTTAGTTGAAGCCAACGGCGATGTTGAGTCACGTCCTACAGATGAAGCGAATGCTCTTTACGAGAAGATTCCTGAAAATGCACTTCTTTGGACATTGCATGATGACAACAGCGGTTATTTATCAAGAAACGGCGAAGTGCTGGCGAGATTTGACTGGGTAGACAGAAGCGTAAGAGAGAACGCTTACAGAGAGCTCGGTCTTGTACCCGAAAAGATCGGTGTCGGCACAGCGCATATGGCGTTGGGTGGTTACACACAGGATGACGCATTTGTTGTATCAAAGGATTTTGCCGATGCAAACATGATACGAGGTGTGGATGGCAATATGCGTCCGCTGCAGATCGGCGACAAGATATGCGATCATTCCGGTAATAAAGGTGTTATCTCGTTTATTGCCGATAGAAACGCCGATATGAGTTATTATGAGCCGACACAGCTTCCTAAAATATCAAATGATATGACGGAGGATGAAAAGAAGGCTGTATCGCGCGAGCGTTTCAATATTCGCAAAGTAAATGCCACAAAAGAGCTTCAGAAACGTGTTATCGATGTATTCAAAGACAATCCCATGCTGGATGTTGTTGGCGCACCGTATACGGCTCCGTCCAGATTCAATGGCGGTACGGCTCGTGAGATGATAGCGAGTCAGGAGAAAGCACGCGAAGTCGGTCTGCCGACAACACTCAATATCGAGGGTAGAACAGTCGAGGGCGGTATAGGTTATGCGAATTGGATCATAACCGACATGCCTGTTGACGAAAAGACACATATTTATGAGACTGACGGAGATGGTGGTCGTAAGGCATCGGGTCAGTTGGTGTGGGGTCTTGCCGAGATGGGCGCTAAGGAGCTCATCGATGAGATCTATAAACACAATGACGGTCCGACGGTTAAGGTACGAGAGATGTTGCTTGCAACAGGTCTCGATCTGTCAGAAACAGGTGTTATTCATAGAGGATATGCACCTCATATAGTGGGCAGTGTTGAAGAGAACGGTGTTGTAAGACCTGTTTTCGAAGAACGCAATGCTGTTTCTGTAAAGGATATCTATCAGAAAAACCTTAACAGAGTCGATGCTAAAACAGGCGAGCTCACGTTGTCAAATAACGGCTTTAAAGCTGGATTCACTGAAACGATGGGCAAAGACGGTGGTTTTATGAAGCTTCCGTTCCCCGTTAAGCTTGCGTCAGGCGATATCACACCCGAAGCATTGGATGAAAACGGTAAGGGTACAGGTGAGTATATGCTTCCTGTGCTTGCGGGCAAGTTCAGATGCGGTCGAGAGACTGTTGATAATAAGCTCAGTGTACATGAGTATACGACTTATTATGAGAACATCTACATGGCTGCAAAGGATTATCTTGAAGCCAAGACCGATGATAAGCGTGAAGCAGCAGTTTCAGCGGCACAGCGTTCTTATAACGAAATGGCGTCCAGTATCGTTGACAGACATTTCACAGGTAAGCACAATATCTTCAAAGACGAAGTTATGCGTAAGCAGCTTCATGGTACGGCAACCGCTGTTATTTCGCCTGATGCGTCTCTTAATCTGAATGAGATCTCGATGACAGCAACAATGGCTATATCTCTTGGTATAGACGTTGACGATCCGAATGTCGGCAATACGCCTATCGTTATATGGCGTGACCCGCTGCTTTCCGGCGGTGGTATCAGACAGGTTGTTCCGAGGATCATCGAGAACAGACCTGATGCACCGGGTTATGATGCGCGCAATCCTTTGATCGGACAGATAGGTATTGCGATGAATCCATCATCCGCTACATCGTTTGAAGGTGACTTTGACGGCGACTCCATGGGTCTTTATGTGCCCCACAGCAAAGAAGCTAAGGCTTGTGTAAGACGCTGTATCAGCTTCCCGTCACAGCTGCTCAACAGAGAAAGCGGCGAAAAGGGCAAACATTCAATGTATTTCCAGGATGGTCTCGACGTTGCTGCAGGTGTTTATTATGACGAACTCAATGGCGGTGATGTAAAATACCGCATGGCAGAGGCATGTGTGCTTGCAAATAAAGCAGATGCTTTAGTCGGCGATGAAAGACGCCTCGCTAATCAGGCTGCATTCAAGCAGTATAATGAAGCGATGCATGCTGCACACGACGCTGCTTTCGGTCATGACGTTATCAGCTATGCTGACCCTGAGTCCCATATCAAATCGCTTATGCCGATGCTTCAGTCAGGAGCAAAGGGTAGTCCGTCGAAGATCATCAATGGATACGCTAAGTATTTTGGCGCAACGTTTACCATCGATGAAGACGAAAATGGCAATTATGTTGTCAACGACTTCAAAGATGTCGGCGCACCGTATGCAACAGACGAAGAAAGAGGTGCAAGCTTTGCTGCAACACATGCAAAGGCGTATCTTACAGGTGTCGCAGGTAAGTTCTCACAGCATGCCGAAATGCTTGCTCTGAACTATCACGATGACACGATCACTTATTCTGCATCGGCTGCGGCTACAGCGTTAACGCATCCTGTTACACAGTCTGTTATGCAGCTTAAGCATGACGATGCTGAGAGTATTCGCAATAAGATCGATATGACACAGAATGTTGCGCCTGCGCTGTGGGCGGGTCATGTCATCAAGAAAGACGAGGCGACAGGTGAGTGGGAGGTCGTTAAGGAGAAAGACTCGAATGGTCGTTATCAGCCCATAACAGCAACACCTGAGCAATGGAAGAAGTCCTTTATGGAGTTCTATACAGACAAGAAAGGTCTGAATGTTGCTGCGCCTAACCCCGAGCATATTGAGACAATGGCTCGTATCATGACGGTTGAGGAAAACGGTAAATGCTTCATCAGAGGCTTTGACAGTAAGACAAAGGCATTGATGAATGGTGAGAAACCCCTCACACGTCTGGCATACGAAGCGTCGTTTGATACGCTTTGCCGTTATGCTGACGCAACGGCAAATGGCAGAACCGCGAATCTGTTTGATGGCAGCGTAAGCTCAACAATGGCTCCTAATGCTATCAGACATAATATCGAAGAAAAAGCTAAAGCTGATGCCGCGGCTTTGAGGAATGAGGTCTATGTTCCTGATTATATAGCGCTTCGCGCTAAGGATACACAGTTCAAAAACGGCGTAACAGCACCGTCAGTCGATGTGATCGATAAAGCACTTGAGTTGTTGGATGATACAGACGTTCATATGACAACGCTGAAAGATGCTGTCGGAACAAAGACGCCGTATGCGGAGATGGAGATTCATGACAAGATCTCGATGCTGCAGTCTGTGGCAAGGAAAGCAATGGCTGAGAGTTTTGGTGAGGACAGACCTGTTTTCACAAAAACTGAGACCGAGGTCATGAATATGATCAATCAGCAGGCTGAGCTTCGTCAGCAGCTCGTTACGCAAGAAGCAATAAATGAACATGCTGCTAAAAATCCGAATTGTTTCTATGAATATGATACATATCGTGGTTTTCAGCAGCGTCTGCAGGCTATGAATGAAAGCTCTCTTGACGCTTTGTCGGCAGATGAATTTAAAGACGTTGCGATGTCTGTTACTGAAAAGTATATGGCTCGTAAAAATAAGGGTGAGGCTCTTAATTTAACGCCTGTTGAAACAGAGTTTGACAATCGTCTGCAGGAGCAGAATATTCGTCTCAAGAACATGGATAAAGCTGCTCGTGTTGAATACATCAATAGTCACAAAGAAGAGTTCAGAGAGCGTGCTGCTTGTGCTGAGTGCAAAAAAGCGATCGAGGCACAGCGTAAGCTTGCTGATGAACCTACTGTGACACATGCGGGCATATCGGCTACAGCAAATATGCCTGTTCCGAATGTACGTCATGACAATGACAGAGAGCTGCATTGATTTATGCAGAGGGGCTGTATTCGCGTTGACATTATACTACTATATATGGTATAATATAGTATAACAACTTGTACGACATATTTTTTGACATCATGTGACCGGCTATCTTGTAAATACAATCAAATGACTGTTATAGTCGTTTGGCGGAGTGAACGCAGGTATCAATGATGGGTACCTGCGTTTTTCTGTTATAAAGGAGCGGTGATGACGATGATAGATTTTTCTAAGGATGCTCAGTCGAGCAAGCAGTTGACAACTAAACAGAATGGCGACGAAAAAAAGACTAAACAAACAAATGAGCGGAATATGCTTGTAGATTACGATTTTGCTGACAGGGATGCAGCCAAGCAAGTATCTTCGGAGGCTAAACAGCCTGTTATGTCTGTTAACACAAATAATGGGCAAGGTGTTCGCGAAAAAGAAGCAAGACCGTCGCGACGTAAGCAAAGTCGTAAGTTTGACAAGAAACTGCAAACAACCCTGGGCGTCAGTGAGAAACATGACGCGGATTTCACAAAGTGAGGTGAGATAGAATATGGCTGATACGACGACAAAGCAGCAGCGAGATATGTATAAGGAATACATACAAGCTGAGGAAGACCGCATCAAACGAAAAAAGGTAGAGCTTCGTGATGACGTGCGTATGGGTGCGGCCGGTTATGATGAGTATGTATCGGTAAATGTCTATAATACAGGTCTTTTGCCAAAACGCTTTACCGGTAGGATCATTGCCGAGGGCAATCGCTTTTTCGGAGAAGCCAAGATGCTTGCAACGAAATCCGACGCGGAGATATGCAAGTATTATGCTAATTACGAAAGTAATGTCGCAACACAGAAAAAAGAAGTCGCAAACTGGTTAAAGACGGAAGATCGTCGACAGGAAGAAATAATGGCGTACAAGAATAATCTTGAGAGAGCCAAGCTGCAGCAATCGAATTTTGAGGAGAGCATGAAGGCTCAGAGCGCATCTTCAAGTCGATTTGCGAGTACCGTTGCCAATGGGTTGTCCGATCTGGCAGACGGTTTACAAGGTGATACTGCTGATTATCTCAGCATTGACTGTTAATTACGATAAGAAAGGAACGTTTTATTATGAAATCAGCAAAACAGTACGAAAACGATCAGAATATCAAGGACGCAGTTGACAGGATAAAAAAGGACGAGAATGCGTCCGGTATCGATGCGTTGACGCGTGATATTCGTAAAACAGGCGAAAATATTGGTGCAGGTGCCAAGGAAGCGGCTGATATGGCTGTTAACGATGTTGACGACGCTCTCACCGAAGGTGCAGAGAAAATCCAGAAGGATGTCAACGACAGCGTTAAATCAGTCAAGAACGGCGCGAAGAAAGGTCTCGGTATCGGTACGACGGATAAGAGAGAGCGTTTCGCTGACGCTGACAAATTGACTGAAAATATCAAAGAGCCTGAAAAGGACGAAGAAATGTATATGTCTCGTAAGCAGAGACGCTATTGTCAGTAAAGGAGTGATCTATCATGGCAAATATCAAAGATCCCGGAGCAAGGTATATGTATGAATATATGCTTGATGAAATGCGTGCAGCTGATCCTGATGCTATGGCAAAATATGATGATGCAATCAAAGAGGCTATTTCGTCAGGAAAATCAACAGCTGATGTCGAGATAGGGCTGCAGAATGTGCTGGCGATGGGTGCGGGCGCAAAGGCATACGATGAGCTTACGGCGGCAGCTGCTAATATCTCCGGTGATACTGCAGCTGATTACGTAGATGCCATTCGTACGATGAAGAAGATAAACACCGGCGACTATTACGACGGTGAGGGCGGAAATATGGTCAATGGGTGGAATACCTTTGCTTCTGTTTTTACCCAGTCTAATGCCGACAAGAGCCAGTATCATCTTGAATCATCTTCTCAGGGTGCAAGCATTTATGAACTTATCGAAAATGAATCCGATTCTACAACAAGAGCTGCTCTTGAGGAACAGCGTGATGCACTTGAACAGCAGGCAAAGAAGACCGAAGAGCTTCTTGCAACCAATCGCGATTCGTATGTGAAAGCAAATATGATAGCAACGTCGCATGCTGCGTCCACTGCTTATTATAAGGCGCTTGAAACCAATCAGATGGACAAGTGGAACAACGATATCGGCGTTGAGAGCACAGAGTTTGCAAAAGCTGCAAAAACAAAGGCGCTTACAGATATCATGTATTATGACATGTATGGCGACGAGCTCGATCTGAGTGAGGTCGAGAGAACGGACAGAGAAGCGCATATCAACAAGCTGAAGGAATTGTATCCTGAGTATGTTGATTACGTTGTTGCCATTGACGAGGATAATCCCGGCCGTAACGTGGGCGGCGCAGAGCTTCCCGAAGTTCAGATGTTGACGAGAACAGAAGCCATAAAGAAGGGCTGGACTATTGTTGATCCGTATGAAGCTATCAGAGATGATGTCAGTGTTGAAGCGTCTGTTGAAGCTGAGGCTGCACTTATGTCAGAGGGTACCGTGGAAGCAAGTTACGCTTCTGCTGTCGCAGGGACAGCGACAGCTGCTGGTCTTACTATCGAGGATAAGCGTCGTCTTATAGGTGAGTACGAAGCAGCAAAGCATACGGGCGAAACAGTTGATATAACAGAAGACGAGGTTAATCAGTATAAAGCTGACATAATTGCTGATTTTGAGTCAAGTGAAGTTCGCATCAACGGAGCAGCTGATGCCAAAGCTTATAATGAGAGAAAAGCTCTTGTAGCACAGTATAAGTCTGATCTCGGTTATGAAGAAGCGACTGTCGCTGATTCTAATTACGATGCATCACCTGTTGAAGTTGACGATGTGATCACTGAGGGCGAAATAATTGACGAAGCTGAATCCCCTGATCCGTACGCGTTTGAAAAACCTGATCGTCCTGCAGATATGTCTGATGCAGATTATGATGCATTGTGTGCTGCAGCTGAGCAGGAGCATATTGACAAAGTCAACAACGAAATGGCAGATGCTGTTATTCGTGGTGAATATGGCAATGGTTCCGAACGTGTAGCTGCTCTTGAGGCTGCAGGATATGATTATTCTCAGGTGCAGGGTATTGTAAATGATAAGATGTCCGGATATTCTCAACCGACTGCATCAGCTGCTGTTGACACATCTGTTACCACATCAACTGTTTCAAAAACACCTGATGCATCTGAGACAGAGCCAACGGCAATCGCTTATGAATATTCTCATCAGGAGCTTATGGATGACGGAACGACTTGCAAATATTATTCTAGTAAGAATGGTGATTCTCTCATGCGCACGCATTACGAGAATGGCGAATTAGCAAAAGAACACATCCATTACGCTAACGGAGATGAGAAACGTACGTTGTATATCAATGGCGAAAAAGCATACGTTGAAATCAGCGATGGCTCAGGTGCAGGGCATACAAAAGTGATCGATACCTATGCAGGTAATGAGCTTACAAATCATTTTACATATGACGCCGATTTGTGTTCTATGACAGACGGTGAAGGCAGATTGGTCACCGATACAGAAATTCATTCAGCAACAGCACCTGTTCTCAATGAATTTGAGGCACAGTGGAATGCTAATGTGAAACAAATCGAAGCTGAAGTGGGTACAAGTGTATATGATTCATCTGTTCCTCGTGAGCTTGATGATTCTGATTTTGGCGAAAACGCATCTATATCCCGTACATCTGCGGAACAGATCGCTGCAGACGAAAAGGCTGAGATAGAACGAAGGGCTGCAGAGGAAAGCCTTGCGCGCGTATCAGAAGCCGATAAGCCTGTTGTGAAATCAGAACCGCAGGCGGAAAGTACACACACAAGTGAACCTGTTGTAAAAACAGAGGCACAAACAGAAACTCAGATCAATCGCGATAGATTCAATAAGCCTCTTATCGCATCGAGCGGATTTGACGCTTCTGTGGACGATAAGGGTTTTGGCAAAAACCTGTGGAACACACCTGTTACGTGCGATCCCGATCCTGATCCCGATGTTTGATGTTTGTTATGATAATCATCTATCACAGCCTGCGGCTGTGATAGATGATATACGCAATATACAAAGAGGTGAATAAGCGATGGCAGAAACAATTGTTACGAATGCTATACCCGCAACGATAAGTTTCCAAGAAGAATACGGCGATGATGTCGGCAATAACTGGTTTTTGAAGACAGGTGCAGTGGCACTAGGCGGTCTCGGCGGTTATTTTGCAGGAAAGTCTATAGGCGGTGATAAACCGCTTGGTAAAATTCTCGGTAGCGTAGTTGGCGTAGTTGCTGCATATAAGGTCATCCCTGAGATAGCAACGGATATCCAGCGTGGTAATCAGTATGTTGATCAACAGGTTCAGCATGGCAAATCTGAAGGAAATCTTCTTGACAGATTCAAAGCTGTCGGTGAGAATTTCTTGAAGTTTGGCGGACAGAGCAATATGCCGGGTATAGCTATGGATGCAGATCCGGATATAATGTAAGAAAGGAGCAATTAGTTATGGCTGAATTGTTTAATGGCGGCATTCTTGGTTGGGGTGCAGGTTTGTTGGATTCATCAGGTTATCTTCTTACAGGTAGAAAATGGTCAGAGCTTGGTCAGACTATAGCTGATTCAGACGGTAATCATGAGAATGAGCTCAATTTCAAAGATAGTATAGGTACGATTCAAACCGTAGGTAACATCGGTGGCGCAATCGCAGGCGGTCTCGGCGGATGGGCTCTTGGTTCAAAGTTCGGTACTGTCGGAAAGGTTATCGGTGGCGTTGGCTTTGCGCTCGTCGGCATGAAAGCAGGTGATATAATCGCTGAAGTAGGTGAAGACGCGGCATGTGCTACTGACTATGTTCAGCTTGGTGAAAAGCAAGGTGTCAAGAGAAATTGGTTTGGAGCGTTCGGTTCAAATCTTATGAATTTCGGCGATGCTACATACAGCGGTGACAACGGTATTACTGACGCAGAAAGAGCAGCCGCAAGCAACGCTGCTGATCCCGACGTTGATATGTGAGGTGATATCATATGGCTTTTCGTAAAAAGAAACCCATGCGTGTTAACACCATGTATGGTGCAGACGGACGACTCAGAACGGCGTATTTTGAAGGTGAAGCGGCGGCTGTTGCTAAAAAGAACGTGAAAGCGTTCAACAAGGAGCTTACGAAGTATGAAAAGGCTTTTGCAGATTATGCCAGTCTCGATATTGAGTCTTCGAAGGTGAATGATCTTAATACTCGATATATTTTCGGTAAGCTGGGCATCGCAGAAAAATACGTTGATTATGTTCCCGAAGATGATATTTCGGCTGGGCTGGGCGAAGAAATGACGGCTATTGTCGGCAATAAGTCTGCCAGAAAGCTTGGTATTGGAGCTAAGATAGCAAGTAAGTTTCAACCCTTTTTTGAGAAGCAGGCAGAGAAGCATCCTCGTTTGCGCGGGTTATCCGATAGGATAACCAAGGCTGCAAACAACGGCAGAATGCCGTTAACGGCTGATTCAGCCGCGATGATGCGAATCGCCTTCGATAAAAAGTATTATAATGACTGTCGTCATCCCGGCGCAGACAAGGAAGCGCTTTGCGAGCAGTATAATGCTGCTGTCGAGAATCTGACTAAAATGGCAGCTTATGATGGCGTAGAGAGTGCGGAGCTGTCTGCTAAATTCAGCGAAAAGCTGATAACACAGATGCAAGTCGATGAAACGCTTACCGATATATACAAGGGCATGGCGGATGGTTCCATTCGTCTTGCTGATAACAAAGCCGTGTTAAATGCGGATGGCAAAAAAGTTACGATCGGCGGTAAGACACTGTATGAACGCTCAACAGGCTTTGTCAGCAGTGAAAAAGACGCCAAGGGAAACAACAAGCCTCTTGACGCATGGGATTTTGAACCTCGTGAACCGCAGAGCATCGAAGAAATATTGTCCGATTATCAAGCAAAACTTGATAAATATGCGCAGACATGTACCACTGAGGCAGATTTCAAGCGACTGCTCGCCAGTGATTCGTTCAAAAATCTGGAGCGCAACGCAAAAGCGTTTGCTGAAGCTGATTGTCCTGATGAAGCAGCTAAATTCAAGTATGAATTTGCCAGAACGAACATAATCAGTTGTCGTAACTGGGCGTTGGCAAATGATAACAAGAGTCCGTATGCAAGAATGATCGTTCCGCCTCCGTGGGATGAACACACGGCAGGAAATGATTTTCTCAAAAGCTATGCTGTGGGTGATTACTACAGCGTAGATGAACAGACGGAAATCTATAACGAAGCTGTTACTGACGTTGCAACAAAGACTGATGACGAGCTGGCGACAGATATGGCTGACGACTATGTTGCGATTGTCAATGAAATGTCGGATACTGACAAGATCAATGCTCGTCTGAATGAGCTTGAGGCAGAGAATAAGGCTCTGCGTGAACAGATCTTCCAAATGCAGGCATCACAAGTCGCTATTGGCACTGTCAAAGCAACGTTGTCTGAGGATAAAGCTTTGACAACATCTCAGGAGCAAGGCTTTGTAACAGAGAAAGAATCTGATACTGAGATCGTTGAGACAAAAACAGGTCTTAAGGAAAAAGTTGCTCACATGGCAGACGACATGAAAAATGCTGTCGGCAAAGCAGTTGGGACCGCTGTTGTGGCTAAGGAAGCTGTTTCAAATGCCAGAGCGTACGGTAAACAGCTTATTGCTGATATCAAGGCTGAGTATGGTAACAGAAGCGAGACCATTCTTGCTGCCGATGTACATGACAAGCCTATCGAGATCGAAACAACAGAACAGCCGAAATTGATGGCGGCCGAAGCCGTTGTATCAGATGAAAATGTCATTGAAGACAATGCTGTTAAGACTGAAACGCCTGATCTATCAGGTCGAATTGAAAAATACGGTCTGGATATCGATTTTACAAAAATTGATTTTGTTGAGATCGAAAAAGCATGTGAGTCTTATGTTGGCGGTTATGATGAAAACGGTCATGAGCGTTTTGATAATTATGATCAGTCAACAAATGACATTCTGATATATGCAGCATCTAACGGCGAGACTCTTCTGATATACGATGCCGAAAATAATGATTATGATGTTCCGATAGGAGTAGCTGAGGCATTTGATCGAATAACAACGTATCTCGATGAATCGGCGACATACGGTTCAGATACAGCTGTTTATATAAAGCCACTTGGCGAAGAAAAACAGCAGTTGGATGCAGTCGCACTGAGAGAACGTGTTGAGCGTGAAAACAAAACCGTATCTGAGGTCGTAGATGAAATCCAAGCTGAGGAAACAGTTTCTCATCAGCGTTTTGCTGAGTCCATAGGTACGGTTGATGCAACGAAAACAAGCGTATCAGCTGAACCCGATTATCCATAAGGCGGTGTTATCATGTCAAAGAAAGCTAATTACATGGACGAACGACTCAAAAAGCTCGATGCGTTTTGTCTGAACGATGAAGAAAAAGTTACAATGGATAAGCTGAATACAGAGTATACAGATTATCTCAAAGACCGTAAAGCTCAGGAACGTAAGCTTGCATGGAACAGTGTTAAAGCTGTCGGTTTTGGTTCACCGTTTGGTGCAATAGGTGCGGCAAAAAACGCATGTAAGCTTGACAAAACGCAAGATCGATTGACTAAGATCGATAAGCAGCGCGAAGATATAAGAGCTCGTGCTCATAAACGTTATGCTGAAGCAGCGGGTATGACACCTGATAAGGTTCTCGATAAAGAGCTTGTAACTGCTGATGAAGACTATAGTATCGGTTAAAGAAAGGACGATTTGTATGAGTGATACAATTTTGACAAGGGAAGATGGCGTACAGGCGCCTGTTGATGCAAAGACAAAGCCTTTTCTGAATATCGGAACAGGCGATGTGAACAAGAGCATGCTCGAAGGTGCGACTATTGAAAACTCAACGATAGGACATATCGGTGAGCAGATCGACGTCAAAGACGGTGGACAGGTGCTGACTGCAGAAGCTATTGCCGCGCAAGAGAAGCTCAGGAAAGCAAAAGTCGATGATGCAAAAGAAAGCATCGGAGAAACGCTGAAAGATATACTCATACCCGGTCATAAGCTGGGTAAGAATATCAGCCGTACCATGGATGAAGCAGCCGGGCTCGAAGGCAAGAGCAGAACGTCGAGATTCGACGAGGCTGTGAACAGTATTCTCAATAAAGACAGCAAAGATGACGCCGATATTGAGATGTCAAGGTAACGAAAGGAGCATGCGACATGGAAAATGAAGAAAGAATTGTGATTCCTGATGAGGCTGTTGAACTCGTTGACGCGGACACATCCGCTGCTGATAAGACAACCGCTGATTCAGCAAAGTCGGGCATTAAGCTTGAAGGCATCAACATAGGCGTAGGCAATATCAACGATAGCAAAGGAAAAAACGCCGAGATCAGCGGTTTCAAAGGTGATATCAATTTCGGCAATGTTACGGAAGAAAAACCTGTAAACAAGCAGCGTTTTGCAGATGCCGCAAACATGCAGGTTCCCACAGCAAAACAGAACGACAATGTTGAGTTTGGTCGTTGAGAGGAGATGTTTTTTATGAATCCAATTATTGCAAGCACAGTTGCAGATGTAGCAAATGGCAGTGAAGTCGGTAAGATCAACATCGGTACAGGCGATATTGACCATGGAAAAGGCGAGGGCATGAAAGTGACCGGCGCCGAAGGCAATATCAATTTCGGTAATGTAAAGCAGCGTTTCAACAATATTCCTGAAGCACCTGCACCCATGCTGATTGACGATACGCAGATGAGTAAGTGATATGGCAGTTAATCTGAAAAAATCAACAGTTGGATTTGACGCTGCTGTAACACGTGCCGAACTGAGAGCATCCGAGCCTGAACAAACGGTTGTAGAGCCGAAGACCGTTGTTGAAAAAAAGCTATCTGCCAATGACGTTAAGTTAATTGGTGATGGCAACAAAAATAAAGGTATTATCCGACGCCGCCGCAAGAAATCCGATAAAAAGAAAGAGCTTGAGAAAAAGCGCAGGGAACAGCAGGCGAGGGAACAGGCTTCTCGTGCAGGTAAGGCTCGTAGGTATGCGAAAGAAATGCGTAACAGAGATGCTGTCAACAGAGCAGCGCGCAGAAAGCGTCAAGAGGCAATGTTGACAGCAACTCATGTTGATGATTTGCTTGCCAACGCTGTTTTAGCATCTGATAATAAAAAATTCGATCATCTTATATACAACGCTTCTACGTCCGATATAGACGCTGAACTTGATGAGATGTTTGATGATGCTCTTGATGATGTTACGTGAATATTGCGTTGGAACAATTTTTAATATGACTAAAGCAAAAAACTCCTCCGAATTTCGGAGGAGTTTGATTTTTATTCATTCTATCACGGCACCGATAGGTGCTGTTGTATAGTTTGGTACGATTATTTCAGGAACATTATTCCAGTTGCCGAAATTTATTTCGATATGCAGATCGTAACCATATTCGCCGGTGTATATATCGGCAGTTATGTTTTTGAGATTATAGTTTTTGTCAAACGTGTATACAGCGTTTCCGTCTTTGCAATAAGCAAATGCTTCATTATGAAGCTTTGATGCTTTATCAGGGAAGCGGATGAGCCCGGCAAACCCATTAGTTGCAAGTGTTGAATCGGATGTTATCCAATCAGACCACGTGGGCATCTTCATAACAAGATCGCCATTTTCCATGACTGTGATATCTGCTGTGTTTACAGAATCATCTTGTCTGAATGTGTATTCAGTTGACAGAAACCGAAGAAGACCTATTGAGCGTAACGACGTGTATATGACAGTGTCTCGTGACATGGTTTTTGGGGTATTGTCGATCCAAGCGTTACCGTTACGCGTCACAGTCGTAAGAATACGCTTATCACGATATTGATATTCTTCGTAGGTGAGGGGTTCAGGATCTTTGTTTAAGTCCCTATAGGTGCTCACAAGATGTGCTGCCTCATTATTGACAGTGTACACATATTTGTGCTCTATCAGATCGGTCAGGGCGCCGTTTGTTCCGGGAATACAGCCCATGATCTCACATGTCATGATAAAACTTTCAGCATTATCGATGTTTTCACCAACGAGCATTATCACATCTTCGTTTTTGAGTGTGTTCATGTCTTCGGGTTCAGTTGTTGTTGAACCGTTGAAACCCTGTGTTGTCATGGGGTTTATCGTCGTTGATACGTTTGATGATATCGATGTGTCATCCGCAATCATGGGTTCACTTTGCGTAGTTGACGTATTTTCAGTCATGAAACCTGTCACAGGTGGTTTTGTTGTACTCGATGTGGCAGATTGCGATGCGTTTGTTGCATTTGTGCAGCCGACTGTGACTATTGTCATCAGAAATGCAGCCGCTATGCGTGTCATAATTCCAAGATGTTTGTTCATGGATGTCAAGCTCCTTTATCTGATCATATTATGCTGCTTTTCGGATCTGAAATTCAAGATTACTCAGTTCCATCATTTTTTCTTCGCTGTCAGTACCTGTTGTTGTAAAGAACAGCCCTAATTCGTTAGATAAACCGAATGTGATATTGTCAGCATCGTTCTCAAAATGAAGCGTCATGATAGGGACGATAAGCTTTTCCAATATTTCGTTCGTTTTGATATCATATACGAAAAGATTGTCTAAGCAAGCATTGTCTTCATCAGGTTTGATGGAGCCATATCCGCCGAAGATCGCAATATTTGTGAACTCGACAGATATGCATCCGTAATTTTCATGTAAGATGTCCACGTATGTTCCAAAATCACTATTACAGCTTTGCATTACATCAAACACATATACATCGTTTGCTGTATCGGCAACAGCTATATTGATACCGTAGTTGAGTAAGAGGTTTTTTTCATCATTCAGCTCGTTTAACGGTATATAAGCGTCAAACAGACTAAATTCTGATCGGAATATGTGATGTGTTTCATCAGAGGGGATGTTTTTGTTATTCACAAGAATACTTGTTTCAACATATTCCTCGAATGTGCAATTATATTTTTCTTCGACGTTGGTTTTAATAGATTCTAACGTTGTGTTATTGCTATTTAAACCATTGATATACTCGTCAAATGTTGATCCCATGTTTTCAAGATAAGCTTCTAACATATCAACAGATATACCGAGTGTATCAGCTGCATCGGCGATAGTTGTTTCATTATTGATTGTTGGTATGGTTAATGATTTGGTAGTGGCGTCGCATGATGTCAAGAGTGTTGTTAACAAGATAGTTATAATAAGACTCATGTATTGTAATGTCTTTTTCATAGATGTCATTTACTCCGTATTAGTACAAGATGTTAGGTATCAGGTTCATTTATCCTATATCAATGTCAGAAAATTTATTGTCATATGTTGCGATTTTTTGAGCAAGTTCAGAGTTGTGTTTGATCGATGTTATAAACGAGCTACCACGAGCCTGCGTAAATTTTAATCTGATATATGCGCCTGTTGTATCAGGCATGCTGTTCGATTTTTCGTCAGATACCTGCGGGGCGACTACACTTCGATGTGATTTGTGTGTTTTAAGAGAAAAACAACCAAATCCTCTGAATAATACTCTGTTACCGTTTAAGATTTCATCTTTAAGTGTCTCCAGAAAAGCATCATAGTACATTTGTGTAGTTGATAAGGTGCGTTGATTACCGCCTATTTTTTGATTGAGAAGTTCTACGAATCTGTCTCTGTCAATAGTTGCGTTTTTTACTGCTTTTGATGGTTGTGGCATGTTATTATTTTAGCTCCTTTCTGCACCGAAACAACCTATAATTGCTCTTATATTATATCACACAATATGAATTAAGTCAACTGTTTTATGTCGATAAATGAGCGTGTTTGTATAGCTTATGTTACAATATTGAAATTTTGCACATGTTTGAAACCACATACATCAACATAGCATGCTGTTATCTCTTTGTCGTTCTTTAAAACGATAATGTCGCTTACCGAAAGAGAATGACCTTTGAAGTCAGAAGGGCGGGCTATGTTGAATCTGTCCCAAATGTTGTCCAAACAATACTTATCGGTAACAAATGTTTCATCTGTTTCATACGCGTATACGATATCATAATTATTGCGCTGTGGATGTTGATTTTGTTTGTTGATCTCATCATACGCTTCAAACATGAGATGCGTATGTTCGTTGTTAAGCTGAAATATGCCGATTGCATATTTATTGCCCAATAGTATGTCTATCCATGTTTGTTCATTGTTTGCCATAATGTCGCATCCTTTCATAAAATACGTCTGCACACCCGTAATAGGTGTGCAGACATTTTGATTATATTTTCTGGGTGAGAGACAGCACGGTCGCATTGAGTTCTTCAATGATCGCGGATACTTCTTGAACATTGCTTGCTATTTCGCTTGATCCAGCATTGACCTCGTTTATCACGTTAGCGGTTATAGCAGCATCATTCGTTGTTGTGTTTGTGTTCTCAACAATAGCAGCTGTTTCCTTATTGATGTTCGTGATGTTGT
>JAZNWG010000413.1:0-7262 GCA_045593225.1 Oscillospiraceae bacterium | reverse complement strand
GTGTTTACAGAAATGCTTTTGTGTGCTATAATATTATAAATACTATTATTATGTATTATTATCTTTAATTCGCGCTTGACGCGAATGGAAATGGGGAATATATCATGAAGATCAAAACGATGTTAATGATCGCTGCGGCGTGCTTCGCTATCATTCCGATGATAATCTATGTGGTGTATGTAAGCAATGCTGCCTCGTCAAACGGCAAGGAGGAACTGCATAAGCAGCTTAAGGACGTTGTCGCAAATCAGGTACAGGTGCTTGATACATACCTCGACACAGTACAGCTGCAGAACACAATGCTTGCAAACATGGAGGAGATCCAGAAGGTAGCCTCGGACAGCTCCTATAAGAATGCTGCGGGCAATCTGCTGGTAAAGGCTTCTTCCGAGAACCCTGCGATAAACTCTGCTGCAGTTGTAGACAACAGCGGAAAGCTGATCTGCGGTAAGCTTCCTGCAGATCCCGGTGTTGATCTGGCTGCGCTCGGCACATATAACGACAACGGCCTTTATATCAACTCCACTAACAAGCTGCTTTTTGTAAAGAACAAGATCGGCTCCAGCAACCTTATAGTTTTCTATAATATCCAGCTGGATACGTTCCTCTGCAAGATCCCGTCCAACGCTCCCTCTGCATACCTTGTGATGGTCGTTGACCGCAATCTCAACGGTATCGCTAAGGAGTCTGTTGCGACAAATCTCCCCGATCAGTATTCTCAGGAGATCGTTGATAAGATCGCTACACTTGAGGACGGCGTATCCGATATCATCTCTTATGAGGCTTCCAATACAGGCGCTCTCACAGGCAGAGAGAAGAGAATTGCAGTAATGGCTCGTGTGGGCGGTGCTGACGGCCTTGTAGTGCTTGCAAGCTGCCCTGATAACGCTTCTGTTATTACCGGCGGTGCAACTTCCGGCGTTGTTACAGCTGTGATCATTATTGCTATTCTTGCGATAGTTGCAGCTATTATTGTATCCATCATGGTTACAAAGCCCCTTAACGTTATCGAGGAGACTCTTATCAAGATCCGTCGCGGTGACCATGAGGCTCGTATCCCCACCGTCTCCAACAACGAATATGGACAGATCTCCCGTGCCTTCAATAACCTCGTTGACGAGATCGTTGTAAGTGAGGACAGATACAGGACTATCATCGAGATGTCCGATAACATCATCTTTGAGTGGAACTTCAAGACAAACGAAGTATTCTTCTCCAACAACTTCAACAAGAAGTTCAGCTACCGTGCTCCTTCCGATCACTTTGCTGATAGCTTCCTTCTCAAGGCAAAGCTTCACTCCGACGACTCTGAGCGCTATAAGTCCGACCTCGAAAAGCTCGGCAACGGCGAGGAGTTCAAGGGCAACGAGTACCGTATGAAAAACATTTACGGTGACTACATCTGGCTTCTTATGAGAACAGCTACTCTCCGTGACAAGGACGGCAATCCCCTCAAGATCGTGGGCGTTATGGTTGATATCGACCGTGCTAAGAAGAGTGAGCAGCAGCTTACAGCTCGTGCAAGCTACGACGCTCTCACAGAGCTCTACAACCGTGAAACAGTTGAGAGCCAGATCAATAACGAGATCACACTGTCCGAGGCAAGAAAGTCCGAAATGGCAGTTCTGTTCGTAGACGTAGACGACTTCAAGCACTTCAACGACAAGTACAGCCATGCTACAGGCGACCAGGTACTGAAGTTCGTTGCTAAGACAGTAAACAACATCGTAGGCGAGTATGGCTTTGCCGGAAGATACGGCGGTGACGAGTTTATCGCTTGTGTAAGAAACGCAGAGGTAAACGATCCTGCTCGTACAGCTCAGGATATCATCGCAAGACTGGACGAGGGCTTCACCTGCGACAGCGGCGATCATCTGAGAATAAGCGTAAGTATCGGTATCGCACTTATCAAGGACGACTACAACACCCGTGTTGAGTACCTCATCGGTAAGGCGGACGACGCGATGTACGCGGTTAAGAAGAGCGGTAAGTCCAACTACGGCTTCATCTAAAAAAACAATATCAGCCGTCCCTTTCGGGACGGCTTTTGTTTTTGGGGCATAATTTTCCGTTTATGCGGCATACTACCCTCAAAGGAGGGCTTGTATGTCGTTGTATGGAAAACTGGGTGGAATGCTGCTTTCTGCGGCAATAGTAGGCGGCGCTGCCGCTTATGTGGCGGATATCGGAAGCGGTGTTATTGACAGAGCAGAGGCATTGAGCGTGTCTGCTGCCTGCTATGTGGTGAAAGAGCATGGGGGTGGCATTGCGGTGTTCAGCGAGGACAGCGATCAGCCTATATCGGTGTATTCTATGCCTGTCGAGGGCATCAGCGCCGCGGACATAACGCTGCTTCAGAAAGGGATAAGGCTTCGTGGGCTGGAAGATGTGCTGCGCTTGCTTGAGGATCTGGATATAGAAGGTTAATTTGTATAAAATGCTTGTATTATACCATAAGTAATCTTGCGTCAATAAAAAATTCCGTGCATTTAAGCACGGAATTTTTATTTGGTTTAATCGGGCTCGTCTTCCATTACTTCTACTGTTTCTTCCTCGGTGACGCCTGCGTCCTTCAGGATCTGTTCCTGAATAGCAGCGTGATCGCCGTTACAGTAGGCGGGGACGTTTTCCTGACGATAGTAGCCAAGCTCGGTGTCCTTGCATTTGTTTGTGGCGAGGAGTCCTGTTTGAGTGCAGTATTCTCGCTCTAGCGTAGAGGAGTCGGGAGAGAAATACAGCGGCTGCGAGGTGTCCTGAACATCCTGCATTACTGTCTTCCAGATAGCTGCAAGCGCTCTCCAGCCGTCGCCCTTCTGGATTATGTCGTTATTGTCTCTGCCCACCCAGACTGCGCCTACGTATTCGGGAGTACAGCCGATGAACAGCAGATTTGACTCGTCGTTGGAGGTACCTGTCTTGCCGACTACCTCAACATTTTCGAGCTGGGCGTTGATACCTGAGCCATATGGGTCGGTGACAACGGTCTTCATCATACGGTTTGTGATCCATGCGGTATCGCTGCTGATGGCCTGTGTGCCGTAGAAATTCTGCTCCAGCACGACGTTATTTTTACTATCCAGCACCTTGCTGTAAAGCATGGGCTCGTAGTAATAGCCGCCGTTGCCGAATATCTGATATGCAGCGCACATTTCTATGAGGTAAGCACCCTCGGTAAGTGCTCCCAGTGTTATGGGAGAGTAAGCTATATCATTTTCAGTAAGGGTAGACAGGCCCAAATTCTGTGTGAGCTGGTTGTAGCAGACCTGCGGTGTCAGCATCTGTGCAACTCTTACCGCAACGGTATTTGTGGATTTACGCACAGCATACCATACAGGGTAGAGCTGATTGTCGCCGAGAAGATCGCCGTAGTTCTTAGGCCACGGATAATCTATATCAGGTACCTCGATACCGGAGTTCGGTATCATTGTAGAATACGTAATAAGATTGTTTTCGATTGCGTTGGAGTATACCGAGATAGGCTTCATAGTCGAGCCCGGGGCTCGCTTAGCCTGTGTTGCTCGGTTGAACGTGCCGTCGCCCTCCTTTTCGCCAAGACCGCCGACAAGCGCGACTACTGTACCCGAATAGTCCATTATGACGAATGCGGATTGCAGCAGTTCTTCCTTGGGCATGGTCGGATCATAGCTTGAAAGTACCGTATACGGATCGGCGTACTTGCGTTCAAGCTCCTCCTGCACTGCTATATCCATATTGAGGTATATCTTGTATCCGCCGTTGTAGATCTCCTTTTTCGCGGAGGTGTACTGAATACCCTTTTCAGCAGCATAGTCGTTGATCACCTGCTCCAAGGCTGCATCAACGTACCAGTTCTGAGAAACCTCATAGTCGCCATTCCACTTGTATGCCTCATACTCAAGGTCTGCGAAGATCTCCTCTTCAAGGATCTCTTCGTCATCAGTATCGAGCGAGCGCTCGTCTACATAGCCGAAGTCATCGCCGTATACCGTTCTTGCAAAGAGTATCTTTTCTTTGTTGTAGCGATAAGCCTCGTATTCCTGTGTGTTTATAAGGCCCTGATCGTACATACATCTCAGCGCGTATATCTGACGATCCTTGCACAACTCAAGATTAGCGTAGGGATTATAGCTGCCAGGGCTTCGTATCATGCCTGCGAGTATCGCGGCCTCGCCGACTGTGAGCTCGGCAGGCGTTTTGTCGAAATAGTACGACGATGCAGCGCCTACGCCATATATCATGCCGCCGAACCAGATTCGGTTGAGATAAGATTCTATGATATCGATCTTGGTGTATTTCTCTTCAAGGCTGAGCGCGCGGAAGATCTCACGCAGCTTACGTTCCCAAGATACTTCGTCATCGCCTGTAATGTTCTTTACAAGCTGTTGTGTTATCGTCGAACCGCCGCCGTCGTCACCGTTTTTCAGCAGCGCAGCCACTGTACGTCTCCAGTCAACACCCTTGTGCTCATAGAAACGCTTGTCCTCGACCGCGGTAACTGCGTCGATAAGGCAGGGCGCCATATCCTCGTAGTTTACCCAGATACGGTTCTCATCAGAGGCAAGGCGCTTCAGCTCCACCTCGTTGCCGTCGGCGTCGTAAGCATACACAAAGCTTGTGTATTTCATTTCGACGTCACGCAGATTGGCGTCATAGCTGGTATCGGCAAAGTCAAGCACATACACTGTCAGCACAGTAGCAACGATGCACAGCATAACCACAACGATAAGCAGCATTGCTGAGAGCGTTGTGCCGACGATGGTCAGCGCGTGGCCGACGTTCTTCCAGACCTTGCTTTTTTTCTTTTTAGAGGCTCTGCGCTTAGGCTCTTCCTCGTCCTTGATCTTGATGTATTTAATTTTTTTCTTATTGTCCATATTCACCATATCCTTAAACATTATCCGCTAGCGGAAAAAGATTGATGCCTTTTTGAAGTGCATAGTTACACATAATACACTATACATTATATATTATACCACATATTATCGCCGATGTTAAGACTTTTTTGAAAAAATAATGTGTTTTATTGATGAAAACAGTATTTTTAATAAAACAAAACCCCGACATTTTCAGTCGGGGTCGTTTCTCGTAAACGAATTGTTCAGTTTTACATAAGATATAATTGATTACGCTTCCTTAGCGATAACAACCTTATCGTTGTAATAACCGCAATTTCCGCAAACTCTGTGAGGGAGCTTAAGCTCGCCGCACTGCTTGCAGCGTGAGAAAGCAGGTGCGGATAACTTCCAAACCTGGGAACGTCTCTTATCACGTCTTGCACGAGATACTTTTCTCTTCGGAACTGCCATTATTGCACCCCCTTAATGTAGTGTTAATCGTTTAAGAATCCGCCAAACCGAATTCTTTTATAGGCACGAATAACATTATATCATGCGGAAATCGATTTGTCAAGGGTTTTCTTAAAAATCAGCCAACAAACTTTTTAATATTGTCGGAAATTTCAGAATTGTCAGCGGAAATCGTGCAGGTGATTGTTGTATCTGCTGAAATCTTCTCCAGCTTTTCGAACATCTCGCCAACCTTTTCGTAATCTCTGCCGATGATTCTCAGTGTAGCGTCAACGAATATATCGGTGCAGTCGTGGTCGGAAGCAAGGATACCTGCGATGAAGCCATAGAATGCATCGTAGCCTTCAACGTTGTAGTCCTCGATATTTATCAGACGTACCTTATGAGTGATGTCTGTGTTGAGAGAAGAGCCCTTCTGGATAGCAACTACGTTGCCCTTGGATACCTTTTCTGCTGCGTGGATAGCGTCGATGAGTACCTTAGTCTTGCCGGAACCTCTTCTGCCTGTGATAAGTTTAATCATAGTGGTGACCTCCGTGTTTTTATATTGAATTAAGGGACCTTAATGAAACCTTAATTTATACCTAATTTTGCTTCAAGCTCTGCCTTTGCGGCCTCGTAGCCGGGCTTGCCGAGCAGTGCGAACATGTTTCTCTTATAGCTTTCAACGCCGGGCTGGTCGAAGGGGTTTACGCCCATCAGGTAACCGCTTATTGCGCAAGCCTTTTCAAAGAAGTAGATGATGTAGCCGAGGTTGTACTCGTCGAGTACGGGAGCCTCAATAACCATGTTGGGAACGCCGCCCTCTGTGTGAGCGATAACAACGCCCTCGAACGCCTTTCTGTTTACAACGGACATGTTCTGTCCTGACAGGAAGTTAAGGCCGTCGATGTTATCGGGCTCGTCCTCGAGGAAGAATTCCTTCTGGGGCTTATCGAACTGGATAACGGTCTCAAACAGGATCTTGGAGCCGTCCTGAATGAACTGGCCGAGAGAGTGCAGATCGGTGGAGAACACGGCCGATGTGGGGTAAAGGCCCTTGTTGTCCTTGCCCTCGGACTCGCCGAACAGCTGCTTGAACCACTCGTTCATCATTGCGAAGCTGTTTTCGTAAGCAACCAGCATCTCAGCCTTCATACCCTTGCGGTAGAGGATATTTCTGAGAGCTGCGTAGCGGTAGCAGGAGTTCTTCTCAAGATCGCAAACGGAGTATTCTGTGCGGGCATCGGCAGCGCCCTTCATCAGAGCGTCGATATCGCAGCCTGCGCAAGCGATGGGAAGCAGACCAACTGCTGTAAGTACGGAGAAGCGTCCGCCTACATCATCGGGAACTACGAATGTTTCATAGCCCTTCTTGTCAGAGAGCTCCTTCAGTGTACCCTTTGCTCTGTCGGTCGTGGAGTAGATACGCTTGTTAGCCTCTGCCTCGCCGTAGCGCTTTATCAGCAGATCGCGGAATACGCGGAATGCGAGAGCAGGCTCGGTAGTCGTACCGGACTTGGAGATGATATTTACAGAGAAATCTCTGCCTTCAACGATAGATACCAGCTCGCTGAGATATGTGGGGCTGATAGAGTTGCCTGCAAAGTAGATCTCGGGTGTGTCCTTCTTGAGATTGTTGTATAATGTGGACTTGATAGCCTCGATAACAGCTCTTGCACCGAGGTAGGAGCCGCCGATACCGATAACGATCAGCACCTCGCTGTCGCTCTTGATCTTAGCTGCAGCCTTCTTGATGCGCTCGAACTCTTCCTTGTCGTAATCAACGGGAAGGTCGATCCAGCCGAGGAAGTCATTGCCGGGACCTGTTCTTGTTTCAAGCAGGTCATGTGCTGTCTTTACCTGAGGAGCGATGTTTGTGAGCTCGTGAGCCGAAACAAAGCTTTCAAGGTGCTTGTCATCAAATCTGATGCCCATTTCTTATGTTCTCCTTTCGGGTGCGCAGGTATATTTATATATGTTTCTAGCTGCGCAGAT
>JAZNWG010000412.1:0-11147 GCA_045593225.1 Oscillospiraceae bacterium | reverse complement strand
ATGCCGATAAATCGGCATAAAAGCCTTGACAGGTTCAACAGGATGTGCTATAATATATCTATCGAATATAGATAAAAAATTTTTAACAGCTTGATTGACAACATGAAAGGACAACGTGATTTATGACCGGTTCAGAGATCTATAATAGTCTTGCGTCTTATCCAAATTTTCGAGAACAATTTCCTATGCTGTGCACCTATGGGACACCTGTAAAACCAATGACTCGACCGCTTATAGGTCGTGAAAAGCAGCTGCGACAGCTGAAAGCAGGTCTGCTTCGTCCTGAGCTTTGCAATGTATTGCTTCTGGCTGAAGCCGGTGCCGGAAAAGCATTGGCTAACGATACGCTGATTCCTGTAGCAGACGAGCGAGGATATGTTGCGATAGGCGATCTTAAAGAAAACGATTATGTTTTCGATGAAAACGGTAAGCCTACAAGAGTTCTCGGTGTTTATCCGCAGGGATCAAAAGATGCATACAGCGTTGTTTTCGCTGACGGAGCTGAGATCGTTTGTAACGACGAGCATCTCTGGGATGTGCGTAAACGTGGTGCACATTATGTTAACGGCAGTTACAAAACCATGACGCTCAGAGCTATGATGGACTATGGTATAGTTCGGGATATATCTGCAGGTAGCGTCAAAAGCTTTTATGTTCCTATGAACGGGGCACTTGAACGCAGCAGCAAGAACTATACGCTCCATCCGTATGTATTAGGTGTTTTGCTTAACTGCGGTGATCTCGAGGGCAAAGACGAGTTTTGCATTTCTTCAGATGATGAATTCGTGATCCATAAGGTGTCTGATCTGATCGGTGCCAACGCAGTCAAAATTCAGAATAGCTGTGATTGGTATTTTATCAAGCGTCATACATCAGGTAACGCACATATTCAGCAGCGTGAATTAGCCGATAATTGCAATTTTACGTGCGTGTTTTACACAAAAAGCACTGAACGTCGTATTCCGCGTCAGTATATCGTTGGCTCCATAGAACAGCGCTATGAGCTTCTTCGCGGTCTTATGGACACAAACGGTTATGCCACCAGTGCTGACGGATGCAACTATTCATTCATAACCAACAATGAGTTGCTGGTCGAAGATGTGATAGAGCTGGTACGTTCGCTCGGTATGCGCGCATCAGTCATTACATCAGCCGACGATGATGATCAGTATCAAAGTAAATTGTATAATGTTCGTATCAGTCGAACACTTGATGCAAAGCTGTCACTGTTCAGCTTTCCTCATTATGAGATAGAAACAGACAGGCGGCATCAGAATGTCAAGGTATATGATGACTTGGCTATCGACAGTGTAACAAAGTTGGATACACAGGTTCCCATGACCTGCATTTATGTCGCATCTCCGTCTCACTTGTTTCAGGCAGGAAAAGAACATATCGTCACGCACAACACTGCTTTGGTGCAGGGTGCAATGGCGGCTGATACAAAACGTGTTTATCTTGAGATCGATATCTCGAAGATGATTGCAGATTTGAGAGATAACAATGAAATGGCGGTCAAGATAAAGGCTTTGTTTGATGAAGCAGCGCAGTTCGTTAAAAAATCCGGTACGGAGATCGTACTATTCATAGATGAGTTTCATCTCATCTGCATGCTTTCGGATGCGGCTGTTGAAGCACTGAAGCCGCAACTTGCCGATTCGGGTACCAGAGGCATACGAGTCATTGTGGCGACGACTTTTACAGAGTTCAGGGAACATATTTCCAAAAATCAGCCGCTTGTACAAAGATTGCAGCGTATAGAGGTGCTTCCACCATCAAAAGACGCTATCGTATCGATCTTGCAGTCGTTCGCAAAAGTTTACGGCGTTGCCGATAAAATAAGAGGAACATATCTGTATGAACAGATCATTGAGCTGAGTAACAGATATATTCCCGCAAATTCTCAGCCGCGTAAAAGCATTTTACTTCTTGACGCAATGGTTGGTTGTCACAGGGCAGAGCCTGATACGACAAGGATGGATATCAACTTGTTGTACGATGTACTGAAAAATCTGGAAGGTATCGAGCTTAATGTAAGTGTGGACGCAGTAAGCATCAAGAAGCGACTTGATTCAAAAGTGTTTGCGCAGTATCTTGCAACCAGTGCAGTCGCATCCAGATTGCAGATAACATCAGCTGACCTGAACAACAAGACGAAGCCAATGGGAAGCTTCCTTTTTACAGGCAGTACGGGTGTAGGAAAGTCGATACTCAATTCCACTCACATTCCCGTTTATGTGGAAGACGGCTCTATTCATTATAAGTTGAACGGAGAGCTTGAAATCGGTGATTATGTTTTTAATCGAGAGGGCAAGCCTGTTATGGTGACAGGTGTATTCCCGCAAGGGGAGCTTGATGTTTACGAAGTTGAGCTCACAGATGGACGTAAGTTGCTTTGCAACGGCGAACATATCTGGACATATAAATCTCGTTTCGGCAATGGCTCGAAAAATTGGCGTAATGCCACGACTGAAGAGTTGATGCACAAAAACAGCAATAAATATTATAACCAAGGACGCAATGCCGCAAATATCAAATTTGTAATACCCATGAACAAACCTGTTCAGTGGTCGGCTATGGATTATAAGCTGCATCCTTATATTGCAGGTGTTCTTATACGCGATGGCAATTTGTATAATGATGACCTTATTATTGGTGCACCTGTTGATCTGTCATGCGTTGCGCATGTCGCCGAACTTACGGATGATGATCGTTCGTGGCGTAGCTATCAGACTGATGGTCATGTAAACTGTGTTCTTTGTAATAAATATGATACTGTTTTGAGCGATGTTATCGACGCTTTTTATAAATCTCCTTATAAAAAGTACATACCCGAGGTTTATAGATATGGTTCTGTTGAACAGCGTTGGGCATTGATCCAAGGGTTGTTTGACAACCATGGTGTAATTGATGGAAGCGCCGGTCGCTACAGTCTTTGTTATAACACACGATCGGAACAGTTAGCGAAAGACATACAGGACGTCTTGTATTCACTAGGTGTATCAAGTACGATCACACATCATAAAAGTAATGGACGTTTTGTTGAATATCATATTCACGTTAAAGTCGGTAATCAAGACAAAGAACAGTTTTTCTTTATTGAAAGAAAGAGACAGATAGCACGTGAAGCGGCTTTGTCAGATGCGAATAAGACTCGTATCAAAAAGTTTGGTGATGTTATCGGTATTCGCGATATCAGAAAGCTTGACTATAAAGAGCCCATGACTTGTATCATGGTTGATGATCCCGAGCATTTGTATCAAGCCGGCGATTTTATCGTAACGCATAATACCGAGCTCACAAAACAGCTCGCTGAAATAATGTTTGCGGATCCTCGTCGTCTTATCCGTTTTGATATGACAGAGTATTCACAGCCGTCATCGCTCGAACGTTTCCGAACAGAGGTCACAACGAAAGTGTGGGAGCGTCCGTATTCGGTGTTGCTTTTCGATGAGATAGAGAAAGCATGCGGTGAAGTCACCCGTATATTGCTTCAGGTATTGGATGACGGACGCCTTATCGATCAGAACAATCGTGAAGTAAGCTTTCTGAACACATATATCGTGCTTACAACGAATGCTGCCAGTGAAATTTATGAAACAGTCGGCGATTACGTTAACGACGTCAATATGTCAGAAGCTGAACAGATAAAGGCTCTCGGTAAGTACATGAAAGTAATCAGACGTGCTATTGTCGAGGGAACAGGCGGAGGCAAGTTCCCGCCTGAGTTGCTTGGTCGTGTGGACGCTATTTGTCCATTCATGCCGCTCAGTGAAGAGACTCAGCGTAAGATTCTTGAAAAAAGAATGGAAAAGCTTCGTCTTGAGGTAGAACAGAAACATGGTTTGAAGCTGACATATGCGACTGAAGAGATCCTGCGTTTTATTTTGCTGGATAGACTTGATACAGAATCAAATTCAGGTGGTGCGCGTATTGTTGCAACGAAATTTGAAGAGAATGTTGTCATAGAGGTGGCACGAATCATCAATATGATCAACAGTAATACAAATCCTGCGCTTTCGCCGGATAATGTCAGTGGTATCTACGTGAATGTAGATGGCGAAATGGCCGCTGATAACAAGATGTTGCTTGAAGGAAATGCTAGTATTGTTGCACATCCCGTCAACAAAGATGGCTTGACTATGCATGAATAATATGAGGAGATGATCGTTTATGAATGAAAATGTTATATCGCCGATGAACGAATTCTTCGATGAATCCGTTCCCGGTAATGTTAAGCCGCTTGTGACGGGTAATACGGCTTTTAAGATCACTGAAAATAATAAAACGTTGTACATCGGTATGTTGCTCGATACACAGAAGATCGGCGGCATCACCAAGAAATCAAAAAACAATCAGCACATCGGTGGACTTATCGAGTGTATCAAAGGCGGTCGTATTGATGTATATGTGACAGCTGAGTCAAACAAGAAAGGCGAATTGCTCTTTGTTCCCACACCGTCAACGTTCACAGCTCTCGAAGATTACGGGTTGTTTCGTAATTTCAGACAGTATGAGTTTGTTAAGCTGAATGGCAATCTTGATATTGTCGAACGAACAGGTGTGTTTGCATCATACGATGATTTCAGAGCGATAGCTGTCGGACAGAAGTCTGTTGACGATTTTATCAAGTCGGCTGCTGATGAAACTGTATCCGATAACAATGATGCTGTGGAGTCGGATACGACAGAAACAGAGACATCTGTTGAGACAAAATCCGATAACGCAGCGACTGCGACAAGTACGGCTGCGCAGCTTGTTGACAAAGCCAAGGCTGTTGCAGCTACTGTGAAGGATAAAGCATCTCAGATCGTTGATAAAGTTGCAGATAGTGTCGGTTACAAAGACATGGTCAATAAAAAGGACGAAACGGCTGCCGCGTCTGCAGCAACGGTGAATACGTCAACTGTTAATCAATCGGAGACGATCGTGCAAGAACAGGTCATAGAGGAAGAACAGGACGTCGTTTATACAGAAACACAGATTCTGGGTTCGATCGAACGTATGTTCCATGCGGATAATCTGGATCTGCCTGTGTCGTCCGAGCCTTTTGATCAGCTGTTTACACTCAACAACCATTTGATAAAGTTTGATGTTGACAGTCGTGATACATATGTAAACGAACGTCTGAACATCATGGCTGTTGACGCCAATCGCGACTTGCAGAAGCTTCGTTCTGACAATCTCAGACGGCTTCGTGAAAAGTATTTCATGCTGTTATCGGTACGAGTTCTTGAGATACAGAAAGAGCTCGATATCAATAACCAGAGCAGTGAATATGGTTCACAGAAATGGGCAATCGAAAACACCAAGAAAGAAAAGCTTGACAATGTAAGCGGTTTGGTTGACGAAAGACGCAAGGTGCTGGAAGATGATTTCAACAGACGTCGTGATGAATATTGTGACAACGTTGCTAAAACAGCCCGCAACGACTATAACAATCGTCATCTCAGAGCACATAACGAGGAGATCAGCCAGATCGAAGGTATAATCAAAGCCGAGATCGAAGCTGATTACAACAGAGATCTTAACGCTCTGTATATCGCTCGCAGAAATGAAGCACTGACACTTCTTGACCTGAATATAACAGGTGTGCTCAAAGAGCTTATCGATGAATACAAGGCTATGTACGAAGAGGAGCATGCTTTTTACACAAAGTGTGCTGATGAGATGAGAGCGTATGCTAAGGAGCTGCATGAAGAAGATGCAAAGCGTTTGGCTATTGAGGAAGAGAAAAATCGTATTTCTAACGAGGTGAGCTCGGCAAGAGCCGAAGCTGCTTCGCAGATCGAGCTTATCAAATCTGAGTATGAAAACGCACAGCTTATGCTTGAAGCACAGATGCAAGCAACGGTTGCACAGGCTCGCAACTCTGTTGAGCTTCTCAAGGAACAGCTTGATGCGAAGTCATTGTCTTATGAGCAAGACAAAGCTCGTTTGCAGAAACAGCTCGACGATGCTGTCATAAGAGCTGATGCTACGCAGGAAACAGTTCGCCGCGATTATGAGCATAGACTCGAACAGGCTAAAGATGATGTTGAGTCATGGAGACAGACTTTTGAGAGCTTTAAGGATCAGCATAAGCATACCAATCGCGTTACAGCTGTTGTTGTCATCGCAATCACAATTGCAGCTTTGCTTGGTGGTTTCATGTTGGGCGGCATGTTCTGGAACAGATTTGTTTCCGGCGATTGGCTTTCAAACAATACGTCTCAGCCTGCTATAAACATCATTGAATCAGATGAAGCTTCTGATGCACTTGACGAAACGACAGGTTTTATCGAGGAATCAACTGTGACGGACGATGTCGCTGAAAACACCGTCCAGACACCGGTACAAACCACATTGACCAATGCGCCTGTTGAACCGACTGTTGTTGATATCGCGGAAGTAGACGACGCATCTGTTCCTGGAGAAGAGATGACGCCTGCGGCGTCATCCGCTGCAGATGATGTTGCGCCAACAACTCTGCTTGAAGCTGAAGATGATCAGGCTGCATCCGATGTTGCATAATCGGCGTTCAACCCTTGTCTGATCGTTTTCAGACAAGGGTTTTATATATAAAACTAAAATAAGGAGTTGATGGAATGGCGAAAAACAACTGGGACAAGATCCGTAATCAGTCGGCGACTGATACGCTTCGTAACCGAGACGTTTACGAGACGCAACAGCTTGACAGAACGCGAGTCGGTAAGAAACAGTCATTTACGGGTAGACATATCATGGCTGTTTCGATCGGTATGTTGTGTGCATTGATCGTATGGGCGTTGTACTCAATGCTTGATGTTGCTACACTCAACAATCAAGCCGCTGCGGATGCTAATATGGCTGTGGTCATCACAGCGCCTGCACCCGCTGAGCCCAGAGATCTCGCGGATGTGACATGGGCTAATATGCTGTTGATCGAGGACAATACGTATGCCTCATATGGTTATACGTATATGGATAAGATGACAGGTGCCAAGTATACGCAGGCTGAATATGAGATATGGCTGGACGTGCACAGACGCATAAACAACGGCGAGTGCCCCGAATTGTTGGTACAAAACAATAAGAATGGTACAAAGACGTATGTTGAACGTCCGCCGATGGCTCCGCCGCCGGCTATGCCGCGAGAATGGACTCATGCTGAGTCACTTAACTTCCTGTCATACGGTATTGTTGAAGACAATACCTATCGTGATCTGGGATATCTTTATCGCGAGACGTATACAGGCACGTATCTTACACAGCGTGAATATGAGAATTTACAGCTGTATACAAATGAAACCTATGTTCAGATGTTGCTTGATGAGGGTCTGATAACACGTCAGACCAAAACTATCAAGATCGGTTCATCAGTAAATACACGAAAAATTTCATTTTATACAGACGTCGGTCACAACGCTATTGTGCCGAATGTACCGACAGAAGCGGCAGGAGAGAGGTACACCGTACCGATCGAGCTTGATAATCTGACATGGGCAAACATGGTGCTTGTTTCGGATGACGCGGCTGCGTCGCTCGGATACACACATCGTGACACTCGAACAGGTAACTATTATACTCTTGTGGAGTATGAGAAATGGCGTACTGTTTATGAAGCAGCCAAAGTCGGTCAGACAGGTTACATCTTCTGGATGGATTTTGCCGATGATGGCAACTATTGTTTCATGAGCGAGCCACCTATGGCTACCAATATCCCGAGAGAACGTTTCAGTGGTTACTATGAGACAAAGTTGATGAAAATGAATCTTGTCAGAAATGATAAGTTCTGGGGTTCTTATGGTTATCCGTATTATGACTATCACACAGGCTTGTTTTATTCTGAGGCTGAGTATCAGGTATGGCTGGACGTACAAAACAAAGTTGCAGCAGGGTTGCTGCGTGTTCCCAAAACAACGCAGAATGAGATCAGGAGCGGTAATATAAAGGTGACAGATGCTGTTGCTGCGGCATTGGATCCTGTTCCTGTTACTCATACGTATGCGGAAGCTTTCGCGTACGTGCATTTTCTGAAAATAGTCGTTTCGTTTGCTGTAGGTTTTATGGCTTATGCATTGCTTAAAGCATTACTCAAGAGAAATCTTGATGCGCAGAACCTTATGAACGATACGAGCGATATCAATCAGTATGAAAATGACCAGCATATTGCTCTTCCTGAGGAGATACAACGTAAGTTTGACTGGTTTCCTGATGTCGGCGCGCATTGCCCCGTGCAAGTTTCATCTATGATATCCCATATGATGATCACCAATAAAGGTCTTAATAAGATCCAGTTTGCAAAACGTGCAAGCAAAGATGTTGTTGATGCTGATGGTGAAGTCATAACGTATAAAGGGGAGATATTGTATGATGATGACGGAAATGCGTTGACAGAAACGGTACCTTTGATCGACACTGAATTTGCTGAGGAGTTGTACGAAGCGTCAGGCGCTCCGAAAGAAGTTCGTAAGTCATATGATGCAACGAAGATACCTTATAATCCCGACGGCAAGGACAGAACGAAACAATGTGGTGTTCATAAGACGGTAGCAGATGCTATCAACAAAACGTGGACATTCCCATTGTACGAACCTCAGAGACCTGCGGGCGCATACATCGTTGATACCGAACCGGTCAACACGATGGTTTTAGCGATAACTCGTGCGGGTAAAGGCCAAACTGTAATTGAGCCAACTATCGATATGTGGACGCGTGAAATGCGTCCTAATAACATGGTTATCAACGATCCTAAGGGTGAATTGCTCGTTAAAAACTATGTGCGAGGCACCGTTCGTGGTTTTCAGATCGTTCAGTTCAACCTTATCAATGCCATGAAGACGGATATTTATAACCCGTTAGGCATGGCCGCCGATTCAGCGCGCGAAGGCGATTTCACCAAGTGCGCGATGTACGTTGATAACGTTGCATCCGTATTCTTCCCTGTAGATGGCGCCGACGACCCCGTATGGCCGAATGCAGCGAATAATGCGTTCAAACGTGCTGCATATGGTCTTATGGATTATTATCTTGAGGAAGAAAAAGAGCTCCGTCGTCAGGCAGAGCGTATCAATCTTGACCCTAAAGTCCTTGAAACAAAGTTGGACCAGATGTGGGGCAAGGTTACGCTGTACAACTGCTATCAGCTGTTCGTACAGTTAACATCTAAGAAGCTGAAAAACCCTCTTATCGAGTTTCAGGCTAATGCTAAAACAGCGAAAGAGTATCTCGATAGTGTTCCGGAGGGACAAAAACCACCTCCTCATCCCAATCCGGCTGTTCAGGAGATGATAGCCGCAACTGACGAAGAATATGACAGAATGACGAAAGAAGTTCAGATCAAATCTTCGTTGTGGGAAGAGAAGCCTGAAGCAGATCTGCTGACGTTGTATTTCTCGGCAACGGACTTGCTTCCCAGAAATTCGATGCGTAATCTGGTAGCAAACGCAAACAATGCCTTGAAATCAATGGCTGGAGCAGAGAAAATGCTTGCGTCCGTATACGGAATTGCAATCACAGCCATGGTGCGACGCGTTGCTTGCTGAAAAGGCAAGCCTGCTGAAAATTTGAAGCAGCAGAACTGATCGTTTGACGGATGGAATGATAGGGCAACGCCTTGAAACATCTGCACTGAGACTCCGACGTGCGTATGAAAGGGAAACCTGATATGTGCGAAGCTCGGTAAAGTCGGCAGAATATGCCGGGTGTCGACTGTATATGATGAGAATGATATAATCTGACGAACTTTCGAATGAAAGGGTATATCGGATGCGGTCGAGTAAGATTCATGACTATGAAAGACCGTGATGTGTTACAGGCATATGATGTCTGATATATTCATAGAAAGCATCTAAGTACAGTTTATGATAGAACGATCGGAACACGGAAAGGTACAGACCGTTTAGGTTTCAGACGAAGGATGATAAGCTGATCAATCTGTGCTGAAAAGCAGTGTTCGCAGCGATGATGTTTCTTGTAATGAGAAACGGAGTGATGGGCACAAGTCAATTTAAAATTTAACACTGTTCACTTGAACACCAGCTCATATGAGCTGGTGTTTTTGTTTGTAAATAAATTTTATTTCTTTTTTTTCAAATTGTGTCCAATATTGGTGTCTGTCACAGCTATAAGGTAGAAGGCGGAAATGTCTTCAATAAAAAACAAAGGAGGAATTTGCTATGAAGCAAAGTCTGTTTAAATTCAAGGTGAAGAAGGATGTGTTGGAAGACGGACAGGTTGTACGGTATTATACGTTTATCATCAAAGAGCCTGTGGCAGCAGTACCGTCTGCAGATTGTAGTTTTCGCATTGAAAACGGAAAGATCGAAGATCTTGATGTTTTGATTAGGGACGATGATCGTTTCGATGTGACTTCACTTCGTGTATCAGTTGTCAAATAATACAACTGTGTTTCGCTTCGATATCGGCATGTTTTGCATATAAACGTGCCGATATATCGGCATAAAAACCTTGACAGGTTCGACCGGATGTGATATAATATAAATGTAGGAAAGAAGGTGATTCCAATGCAGCATTAAGAGGCTGTATTTGATGGAAATTTGCAATTAACGGATCGCTTTTATAATTGAAATGTGAACAGTGGATTTTATAATTGATGGAACGCCGTGTGCGGTGAAAGTCGCACGCACGGTGTGGAGCAGGGGAAAAGACGGAGATTGCATCAAACTCTTACCTATTGCTATAGCTTCTTTACAGACCCTACAATCGCAACGTTGACATCGGGTACGCCGTCACAAAACGTTGACCTTGCAGGTATGTCATTCCCCAGACGACTGGGTGTTCGTTTCCATAATGACTATCTCAAGGCATATCATCTCGCCGGTCTGCAGGTAAAATGGCAGGCGTTCGATGATGAACTTTATGAGAAGCCCATGGGTAAGGATTTTGAGCACGAAGACTTGATCACGCGTGAAGGTTGGGCCAGATATTACTTCAAAGGTCTGTTCCCGAACGACGTTACGTATCTTCGTATGCAGATAAAGAATCCCAGCTCGGGTATGCTCATCAAAGAATTTTACTTTAAATTTGAGAAGTCTTATCAGACCTCTCTCGACGGACGTTTTTACGTCAAGGATCCTGTTCTTGGTACCAAGATCGTCAAAAACGGCATTTTGACAGAGTTGAAATGTGTCCGTCGTAAGTCTACGGGTAAGTCGGATCGTAGC
>JAZNWG010000411.1:0-4004 GCA_045593225.1 Oscillospiraceae bacterium | reverse complement strand
CCCATCTCCGATACTACTATCATGGCTTCTGCAGGTGCGCGCTGCGTTCACGTAAAGCACGTTGCTACACAGCTTCCCTACGCGCTGACAGTAGCTGCGATATCCTTTGTGATGTACCTTATCGCGGCGCTTATCAAGAACCCCATAATAAGCCTTGTTATCGGACTTGCTCTGACTGTTGCGGTGCTGTTCGGCCTGAAGTGGCTCACCACACGCAAAACTCAGAAGAGCAAATAAATAATATCAAAATAAAAATACCCGAGAATTTCTTCTCGGGTATTTTTTATTTCTGCACCGTAAACGAATCCTCGCCGTAAACGAGGTGCACCGTACCGTCTGTCTCGACAGCGGCGGTGAAGCCGTCCTTGTCGTCAAACAGGGTAAAGGCTGTATTGGTCTTGCCGAACACCGCGTATTCCGATATCATGGAAACGCCGTCAAAATAGGTGTAGGCAGCGCCTGCGAGCGTTTCGTCGCCGATGAACAGCGTGTTGCCGCCGCACATTTCAGCTGCCTTTCCGTCAGCAGGTGAAACAGGTCTTGTGCAGCTGCCTGCTTCCACCACCTTGTCAACGTCATTGTGCTTGTACAGCGTAAGCTTTACAGCCTTATCTTCAATGTCACAGGTCAGCGCGTAGTTGTCGCGTATCGCACCGTTTGCCTCGGTGAATTCAATAAACCTCGGCTCCTCGGGATTTGAGATGTCCGCAGCGTTAAGCACGCCGCTCTCACCGCAGATGTAGAGAATACCGTTCTCAATATATACCGAGGTCATCTCCTCAGGAACTCCTGTGATAGCCGATACAGGCTTCAGCTCAAAGCCACGCAGGAATATTTTCAGCTCGCCGTTCTTGTCCTTTTCGGCAGTCGTGATGACAGGCTGGATATCCTCAAACTCTATCGTGCTGTCGTAAGGCTCGGCGTCCTCGGGGAGCTTTGTCATAACTACATCGCCCATATCGCAGGCGATAAGCTCTGCGACATCGAGCAGCTCGGGCGAGCCGTCCTTATCGAGGGTTATCAGCCTGCTGCCCTCGTCGGTCAGCATTATCGCCATAAATTCCTCGCTGTCCGAGTAAAGGGGGTCACCCAGCGCCGCGGTGGTGCTTATCACCTCGCCGTTTTCGAGACTGTATTCACCAAACACCGCATAGCCGCAGCCGCTGCTCTCACCGTCAGAGACGATGCTTTCGGCTGGTATGGTCTTTATCTCGCCGCCCGTTTCATAAAGCGGCAGGTATTTTTCGTTATCGGAAACGGTAAAGCTCTCGCTGAATTTCGGCACATACACCGTACCTAGTGAAATGCTCTCAGGCTCTATCGTGATATCCGTCAGCTTTCCATGCTGCGTTGCGATGTACAGCTGCTTTCCGCTCTCGTCATAAGCCGCAAAGCCTGCACTGTCATCGCTCACGAATACCGCCGTAAGCTGCTTTGGTGAGGTCGCGATATCTATAAACCGCGCGCCCTCGGGAGGCTCTATCGTTGCTTTAGTAATGAGCGCGCCGTCCTGCTCGCCGTAGACTGTAATAAGCTGAGGAGCTGCCGCAAATGCGCTGCTGCCTATCGTGTAGCAGCCAAGCTCCTCGGGCTGTGTTATCAGCATCTCTCCGAAAAGCTGCTGCCTGCTGTCGCTGAAGCCGTAAACGTTCTCGCCGCCGATATTTCCGTTGCCGTTATCGTAGGCATAGAATATCTCGGCGAACAGCTTTTCCTCGCTCTCTGCAAACGCTGCTGTCGGCAGTGATATCTCGGCAGGCTTAAAGCCCACATAGTCCATCGTAACGCATAAGCCCACCAGCACAGCCGCGCCAACAGCCGAAGCTGCTATCTTTCCGTTGTGGCGTTTTACGGGCTTATCCGCGTCATAGTATGTATCGAAATCGTCGTTTTTGCTGTATTCTTTTTTGGGACGCTGCCTTCCTGTCAGCACAGGCTGGGGCTCGTCCTTGTCTTCCTCGTCAGCCTCATCTTCGGCTTCTTCAAAGTCGTCATCAGGCTCGTCATCGGCGCTGTCGGATACTTCGTCCTCGCCGTAGTCTTCGTCAGGGTCGCTGCTTTCTTCGACGTCAGCCTCGCTGTCATAGTCAGGCTCCTCATCGAAGTCATCGGCCTCGTCCTCTGCGATATCCTCGCTCTCCTGCGGAATATCCTCATAAGCCTGCTCGTCCTCGTAGCTGTCGGAGTATTCCTCCTCGTTCTCGTATTCGTCCGAATAGTCGTCCTCCTGCTCCTCGGCAGGCTGCACCTTTTCGATTCGCATTGTGAGCGTGCGCTCCCATATCTGACGCGCGGTGTACAGCATACGGGTGTAGTCCTGCGAGGTAAGCCCCGATTCCTCCAGCGTCACCACAAGCGACTGCAGATTCATTGCGGGATTGTTTTCTATCTTTTCCACTGCCGATTCGGGCGCGTCGCAGCCCTTCAGCAGGTACAGGAAGTCCGCAGAGCCTATTCCGAGCGCCCTCACGCGGTTGAGGAATGTGAATGCGTCCAGCTCGGGTATTGTCGGCTCGTCATCATCAGCGAGAATTGCGGTTATATTCTGAGGCATAACGCTCTCAGGCACTACCTTTTCGCTCATGTATTCATACAGCTTTGATACCGTCAAGCGTATCCCTCCTTTGCTTTAGTCAAGCTCAAACGCAGTAAGCGCGCGGTCAAGCTTCTTTTTTACCGTAGACAGCGACAGTCCTGTAAACTGCGCTATCTCCTCGGGGCGGAACCTTCCGCCCACATACAGCGCACAGACAAGCCGCTCTGTATCGGGGAGTATATTGAACTCCTGCTTGATATCTATACCATCCTCATTTGGGCGGAGCCTTGCTTCGTCATAGCGTATCTCTCTGCCCTCGGCGGCATATTCCTTGAATTTCACCTTGATACCGCCGCAAAGGTGCTTCATCATATAAAGACGGAAAGCGCTCTCGTTATGTAGCTTTCCGATGTTCTGAAATCCGCTTCTGATAGTAGCTGTGACAGCCTGAACAGCGTCGGCGTCATCTGCAAGGGAGTAGAATGCGGTGTAGTACATCTCGCGGTAAAGCGTTTCGTAGAGCTTTCCGAAGTATTTTGTGCCGCCGTTTGCCGCAAGCTCCTGCAGCTCCTTGTATTCCTGTTTTTCCACGAGATCACCCCTTTTTTAGTGAATAGTGAATAATGAATAGTGAATAATTATGGTATGCTGCTGCGCAGCATCTATATTATCAATCGTAGATCTCTATCCAGTATCTCTTTACTGTTTTTCCGTTAGCCTCGGTGGTGCGCTCAAACACACCGCCGTTTGCGAGTATCGTGCGCTCGCTCGCAATATTGTCATGATCGCAGCACAGCAGCACGCGCTTTATTCCGAGCGCTCGGCAGTTTGCGAGATTGAGCCGCAGCATTTCCTTTGCATAGCCGCGGCGGCGGTCGTTAGGCCTTACAGAGTAGCCTATGTGACCTGCCCATTCGCTGAGCGCGGCGTTGTCGATGCTGTGGCGGAGGTCGATAACTCCCACAAGTCGGTTGTCGAACACCCTCACCGCAAGGTAGGTATCCGAGCGCACATAGCCCTCGGGACAAAGCGCTGGGTCGGAAAGCTTTGCTACCTCGTCAAGCCATTCCTGTGCGCTGTCACACCTGCGGAGATTTCCGCAGCCGCCCATGCACTCGCTGGGGGCGTTCTCCAGAAACTCCATGCGGTACTGCATTATCTGTCCTGCATATTCAGTTGTTGGTCTTACCAGTTTGATTGCGTACATGATATCCTGAATCTGCGGCAGGGGTCACCTGCCGCAAATGTTTTATTCCTCTGTTTCGATTATTGCAATGCCAAGCTCCTTAAGCTGCATCGGCGGACGTTCCGTCCACCGCGGAATTTTTTGCTTTGCCGTCGGAGCGACGGCAATTTTCTTGCGAAAACCGCAAAAAACCGCTTATTCCTGAGGCTCAATTATTGCAATACCAAGCTCCTTGAGCTGCTCTTCGCTTACGACAGACGGAGCCTCGCTCATAAGCTCGCT
>JAZNWG010000410.1:0-6378 GCA_045593225.1 Oscillospiraceae bacterium | reverse complement strand
GGGACTTTTTCGACGGTCTCGACCCTCCCCTTTTCAAAGGGGAGGGTTTTGATTTAGCGTGTTATCACGCTGAACGCCACATTTTATGCGAAATTGTAGCGTTTTTCAACTTTTGTTGAAAATGCCAATGTTTTATCTTTGAATTTGGCGCTTTTGTGCTAAAAAAAGCTTGCAATATTCCGATAAATATGATAGAATAACATTAACTAGATACTTGTCTATTATCTTGCACTATTTTATTATGTTATATGAAAAAGCTGCTCGTGCAGCGAAAAGGGGAGGAATTACATGAAGAAGAAGGGTTTTGCACTATTTACCGCACTTCTTATGGTATTTCAGTTCTTTGTGGCACAGCCTTTTGCGGGCTTGAATCTGTTGAATACCACAGCCTCGGCTTCTGATGCTATCTCAGTAGAAGATGCGAAGATCACTGTTACCGCATCGGATATCAAGATAAACGGAGCAGAGCTTACAGCAGGCACTGAAGTACATACGGGTGATAAGCTTACATTTAAGTTTGAATGGGAGATGCCCGAGAACTTTACCTATGTAAACGGTACGTTCTATTATGATCTTACGGATAAGCTGTACGGTGTTTCGCTCGGCAATCAGACTATAACAGTAGTTGATGCCGAGGGTAGCCCCACTGCTATCTACAAGGTAGACGGTAATAAGCTGTATATCCAGCTGCTCAAGGGCTCGTCCAACCGTTACGGCAGCTGCCAGCTTCAAGGCAATATCGACCTTAGCGGAGTAGGTACAGGCGATGACGGTAAATTCACGTTAAAGATTGTTGACAAGAGCATCGCAGTTGTTGCGCCCGAGCGTATACCCGGTCTGTGGACTACTAAGAGCGCTGTCGGCACTGCTTATTACGGCGATGACGGTGACCTGTATCAGGACTTTGAGATCAAGGTGGGCAGTAACAACGCCGAGTCTCAGTCTGTAACCTTTACCGATACATACGGAAGCGTTTATACTGCGATCACTGATGTCAAGGTAGACGGCAGCGACGCTGCTTACACAACAGACGCAAACAGCTTTTCTATCGATCTCGGCAATATTGCAGGTAATACAACTAAGGTGATTACATACACAGCCAAGCTCGATGAAGCCGCTGCATTGGCTTACAGCTCGAATATGTGGGAGCATGAAGCAGAGGTTACAAATACAGCCACTGTATCCTCTCCCAGTTCGGCGGAGGATAAGACAGGCAAGGCAAATTACAGCATTTCTTATCCCTATGTAAGCAAATCGGGTGTCTATGATGAGGCTACCAATAAGATCACATGGACTATCATCGTATACGGTAACATCTATAAAGATTTTGATTTTGTTGTAACTGATGTAATTTCTCATAGCTTGTCAACTGTCGGCACTATCGACCGTGATGATTTCACAGATAACGGCGACGGCAGCTTTACCTACACTTATGAGACAGACGCGTCTTCTCTCGCTGATACAGTGCTTGATGTAAATGTTACAAACACCGCGACTGTAGAGTTTGACGGAGTTGCTACCGAATACTCCAATACAGGCGTTGTCACTATCGACGGCAGCCTTTCCGACTTCGTAAGCAAGTCTTATGTAAAGAACGGCGAGACCATTACATGGACTGTACTGGTCGAAGTGCCTGATAATCTTGATATCACAGAGTTTCTTATCTCCGATGTGCTTATGGCAAACGAGGATTACGGCTACGGCGAGGAGTGCTTCGGAAACGGCTCTATCTCACCGCAGAACAGCGCTGTTACTACATCTTCGTTCAGGCTGATCACTGAAGGCGGCGCAGAGTACGACCTCAATGATATAATGACCATCGGATATCCGAGCTACGGCACACATTATATGAATATTTTTATCGATAATGCGGATTTCATAAGCTCGGTAAAGGGTACGACGCTCACGCTGACCTATGATACAACTGTTGCTGACGCGGTGCGCAAATGCAGCAACACCGCAACCGTAACATTTACTACAAATGACGGTACGGCGGCTGAGGCGGCTAAGGCGGAGTATGTGAACGATACGCTGCTCGTAAGTAAAGCTACAGTAGCTAACAACTACTGCTGGAGTCCGAACCAGAATCGTCTCGGTTGGGCGGTCTATGTTTCCTCCGCACAGTTTGCGGCAGGTGAGACCATCACGATCGTTGATACTATCCCCGAAGGTTATGTTCTTGAGCCTTCTTCTGTTCGTCTCGATGCCGAAACAGGAATGTATTATATGGGTTCCAGCGGTATTGACGAGCATATAAGCACTTCTGTAAGCGGAAATGTCGTAACATTTACGATAAACATCACCGATGAGGTCATTCAGGCACTTGAAACCAAGGGCTTATCTACTCTCAGAGTGGCTTATACTACGGGTATGACTGCAGAAGAGTATAGCAACTGGGTGCTTGGAAATACTGCCAAGGACTACACCAATACTGCAGTCGTTGAGTATAACGGCCTTTCTGTAGACTGCGAGCATACACAGACGCTCACACCCGAGTCTGACTGGACGTTCAGCAAGGATTATGATGAATATAATAGCGGTCAGGGAACAGGCGATGATACCGCTTATTATGCATATTATTACTTCAAGGTAAATCATTACGGCGCTCAGCTCAACGGCGGCAACAGCTATGTGCTGACTGACGTGCTCGGAACTAACCTTACACTCGTTCCCGAGTCCGTTATGATCGACGGCTGGAATGATACGTCAAGATTTACTTATGATGACGCAACTAAAACGCTCAGGATCACTCTTGATGATGGTAAGGCCTATAACATTTACTATAAGGCAAGAGTAACTCAGATAAACCTCAGCGCTACCGATTCCGAGGCTCAGCTGAACGCTAAGTTTTCCAATACAGCGTCTATAGAGCTTGCAGGTGACCACGAGTTTGAGGATAGCGCTATGGTAGATGAAAGCACCTACCGTTCTCTGGGCGACTATATCTTTGACCAGACCGAAAATCAGATCACGATCTCCGGCAGTAAGATATGGGTGAGTGACGGCGCATTCACAGGTACACCGCGTCCCGAGAATATAAAGATCGTGCTCGAATGTACAAAGACTACTCCGTCCTCTGAAGTTACCACTTCAACTCAGGAATACACTGTAAATCCCCCTGTTGACGATCAGGGTAACTGGGAGTACACGATCGAGGACCTTATCACCAAGGATGCCGACGGCAACACATATTCCTATGAGGTTACCGAGGTTACGGTCGACGGTTATTCCGTTTCCTATTCTGCAGGCAGAACAGGCCTTACAGGTACAGAAGACATTGATCTTGATATCACCAACACATTTACAGCAATAGATAATGAGGTTGGTTCGCTGACAGTGAACAAGACATGGATCGGCGATAAGCTTGCGTTCCGTCCCGATGTCACCATTACACTCACAGACAGCACAGGCAAGACTTATGAGAAGACCCTTGCGGCGGGCGACGCAAGCGTTACTTTCGAGGATCTGCCGCTCTACGTTTACAGCAGAGACGCAAACGGCGATCTCGTGCGCACACCCAGAACATACACCATTTCTGAAAGCACTCACGACGGTTATGTTTCAACTGTGCCCACAGGTGCCTTCACGCTGACCGATGACCCCTCTCTCAGAGCAGAGCTTGCTACTCCCGTTGAAAAGGACATCACAAACACCTTTACAGCCGAGGACGTCGAGATAGGCGATCTTACAGTAAATAAATCATGGGTAGATACCTCTGATGCACTTCGTCCTTCCAGCATTACGATAACGCTTACCGACACCAGTACAGGTACTACTTACGAGAAAACACTTCCCGCAGGCACTACGAGCGCTACCTTCGAGGACCTTCCTCTGTATACTTACAGCAAGGACGCTGACGGCAACCTTGTCCGTTCGTTCAGAATGTATACTCTCAGTGAGAGCGCAGTAAGCGGCTATACCGCAATGCTTCCAACAGAGTTTGCGCTTACCGATATCATCGCGGCAGGTACAGCTCCCGCAACTCCTGCTGAAAAGACTATTATAAATAATCTTGATGCTATCGCTGATGAGACAGGCTCGATTCAGGTGAACAAAACATGGGTAGGCGATACACTTTCTATCCGCCCCGACATCATTATCACATTAACTGATGATACAGGCGAGATCAACGAGAGCAAGGTGCTTTCCGCAGGCGATACAAGCGTACTGTTCGATAATCTCCCGCTGTATACTTACAGCAGAGATGCAGGAGACAATCTTGTTCGTACGCCTAGGAACTATACTATCACAGAGACTGCTCTTGACGGCTATACAGCAACTATCCCCAATTCGTTCAGACTGACTGATATCGTTGCTGCAGGCACTAAGCTTACAACTCCTGTCGAGAAGTCCATCACAAATGAATTCACAGCTGACGATATCGAGATAGGCGATCTCGAGGTCAATAAGATCTGGGACGATGAATCCGATGCTCTGCGTCCCGACAGCATCACTATCACGCTGACGGACAACACGGGTACTGTGAATATTACAAAGATCCTTGCTGCAGGTGTGACAAGCGCGACATTCGAGGACCTTCCTATATATAGCTACAGCAAGGACGCCAGCGGCAATCTCGTTCGCACTCTGCGCGAATACACATTGACCGAGAGCACAGTTGACGGCTATACAGCGACTATCCCCGCACCATTCACGCTCACTAACACTGTTGCATCGGGCTTCTCGCTTGCAACACCCCTTGAAAAGGACATCACAAACGAGTTTACCGCGGCTGATGATGAGCTGGCTTCACTCAAGGTCAATAAGACATGGGCAGACGACACCTCTGCAACACGCCCCGATAATATCACCTTCACGCTTACAGGCTCCGACGGATCTTCGTATGAAAAAATACTGACCTCGGGCAATACAAGCGTAACATTCGACGATCTACCTCTGTATAAGTACACACTTGACGGCTCGGATAATCTTGTCCGTACTCCGATCGAGTATACTATAACAGAAAGCACAGTTGCAGGCTATACTGCAACACTGCCTGAAGCATTCAAGCTATCTGAAATAGTTGCAGCGGGCGGTACTGCTACAAAGAATGTTACCAATACATTTACTGCAGCAGGTGAGGAGATAGGCGACCTCGAGGTAAACAAAACATGGATCGACGATTCCGATGAGCTTCGTCCCTCTGTCATCACATTTACGCTTACTGACGAGGCAGGCAACAGCTACAGCAAGAACCTTTCATCTTCCGGTGCAAGCGTTACATTTGAGGATCTGCCTTTGTACAAATACTCGCTTGATGGCTCGGGCAACCTTGTCCGCACAGCGATGATGTACACTCTCACTGAGGGAACGATCGACGGCTATACCGCGACTATTCCCGCAGCTTTCGCGCTTACTGATGTTATCGCAGCAGGAACAGTGCTTGCAACTCCTGCTGAGCAGACAGTGACTAATGAGTTTACAGCTGCAGATGAGGAGATAGGCGATCTTGAGGTAACAAAGGAATGGATAGATGATACCGATGATCTTCGTCCTGCAAGCATAACATTCACGCTTACCGCTGAAGACGGTACACAGTATCAAAAGACACTTGCGGCAGGCGGTACAAGCGTAACGTTCGAGGATCTGCCTCTGTACAAGTACACACTTGATGGCTCGGGCAACCTTGTTCGTACAGCTATCAAGTACACTCTTGCTGAGAGCACAGTCGGCGGCTATACCGCAACGATCCCCGGCGAGTTTACACTTACTGACATTACTGATGCAGGAACAGTACTTGCAGTTCCTGTTGAAAAGACAGTAACAAACGAGTTCACGCTTTCTGAGGAGGAGATCGGCGATCTCAAGGTAAATAAGGTGTGGGTAGACGAGTCCTCCGACTCCCGTCCTGCAAGTATTACTATCACGCTTACTGATGAAACAGGCGAGACCTACTCTTTGCCGCTTGCAGCTAATGCAACAAGCGTAACATTTGAGGACCTGCCCCTTTATAAGTATTCCTTAGACGGCTCGGGCAATATCGTACGCGAGCTCATGAAGTACACTCTCACAGAGGGAACGGTCACAGGCTATACAGCTACACTCCCTGATGAGTTTACCCTCACTGATGTGATCGCAGCAGGCACAGTTCTTGTAGATCCTGTTGAAAAGACTATCACCAACACCAAGGAATCAAGCGGTTCTGGTGGCGGCGGAGGTGGCTCTGGCGGCGGTTCCGGTGAAACAGGCGAATCCGGTGAAACAGGCGAATCCGGTGAAACTGGCGAGACCGGCGAATCCGGCGAAACTGGTGAATCCGGCGAGACTGGCGAATCCGGCGAGACAGGCGAATCCGGCGAGACAGGCGAATCCGACGAGACAGGCGAATCCGGCGAGACAGGTGAATCCGGCGAGACCGGCGAGACTGGCGAGACAGGC
>JAZNWG010000409.1:0-4107 GCA_045593225.1 Oscillospiraceae bacterium | reverse complement strand
TCTGCTTCGATATCCTGAACGACATCCTGAGCTGCATCGTCCGAAGCAGTCATATCCTCGGTCGGCGTATCGGTGCTTGAGCCTGAGTTCACTGCGGTGGTCGTAGTAGGCGCATAAGTCGGAGCGTCTGTCATCTCCGCTTCATCAGCTACCACATCATCGCAGCATGCGTCGTCCGCTGCTTCTTCAGCAGCATCAAGATCTCCGACAGACTCGAAGTTTGGAGTGTTGACGCTGTCATTGAAGCTTGCATCATCGGATTTTGTGCCAAGCTCCATATCATAATCATAGTCGGCGATGGCACCGTCTGCGACGACATATTCGGGAGCAAAGTCAACAGCCGCATTTGTTGCAGAGTCCTTATTAATGCTTTCATTAAATGCGTTGCCTCCGACAGCTGCGCCTGCCGTATCTGAACAGGATTCTGTCGCAGTCAGATCGGCACTGCCGCCCGAAAGACGCGGAACTATATTTATCGCAGCGACAGAGATCACCGCACAAGCGGCAACTGCACTGCCGATGTAGGCGATCTTCTTGAAAGGAATTGCTTTTTTCTCGGGAGCCTTTGCCTGCTCCAGAATGTTTTTCTTCATGCGCTCCAACTGCTCTGCGGAGGGGCTCATGATTTCTATACTGTTTTTGTATTCTTCTCTGAAATTCATCAGAAATCAACCTCCTTCAGCATTGGCTTCAGCATATCGCGCGCTCGGCTGAGCTGTGATTTCACAGTAGCCTCGCGGATGCCTGTGGCTTTGCTTATCTGTGCCACCGACATATCCTCAAAGTAGAACAAATGAATTACGGTACGGTATTTTTCGGGGAGCTTCATCACTGCGCTCATAACAGCGTTTTTCTGTTCGATCTTGTCGATATCGCCGTCACTGCCCGGGATATCGCCGTTCTCCTCCATATTTTCCAGACCCTCGTCTGAGGCTCGGTGTCTGAACCATGCAGAGGTAACGAGATTTTTCGTGCAGTTTATCGCACAGCGTATCAGCCACGCCTTGCGGTGCTCCTCATCGTTGAAGGTGGTATCCGCGCGGTAGTATTTCAGGAACACGTCCTGCGTGATATCCTCCGCGTCGTGAGCGCTTCCAAGGCGCGAGAAAGCTATCCTATACACCATAGGCATATAGAATTCCATCACCTGTTCAAAGCTTTCGCTCGTGTTTAGTGACATTGTGTCCATAAGCTTATTTCTCCGTCCGAATTCATAAGTAAAACCATGTATGCTGTAAAAAGGTTGCAAAAAGGTTACAAAAAGGTTACAAATTTTTATGAGGTCAGATGACCGCGTGCGCGTGCCTTGTCACATGACAGCCGATATTCACCGCGACAGGCAGTCCTGCGATGTGCGTTGCGCTCTTCTCGATGTTCACATACAGCGCCGTCACAGTGCCGCCGAAGCCCTGCGAGCCTATGCCGAGCCTGTTTATGCTATCTAACATCTCCTGCTCAAGCTTTGCGTACTCGGGGTCTGGGTTACGTAGTGCGAGGTCGCGGCAGAGTGCCTTTTTCGCGAGATATGCGCTGTACTCGAAGTCGCCGCCGATACCTACGCCCACAACGATAGGCGGGCAGGGGTTGCTTCCTGCGAGGGAAACGGTCTCGGTAACAAAGCCGACTATGTCCTCTCTCGTTGCGGAGGGCGTGAACATTTTGAGGCGGCTCATATTCTCGCTGCCGAAGCCTTTTGGTGCTACCATAAGGCTTATCTTGTCGCCCTCAACTATCCTTGTATGGATAACGGCGGGGGTATTGTTGTTTGTATTCTTTCTGTCAAGAAACGGGTCCTCAACTATCGACAGTCGAAGCCTGCCCTTAACATAGCCGTCAGCAACTCCTGCATTCACCGCGTCCTCGAAAAGTCCGCCTGTGATATGCACGTCCTGTCCCACCTCTGCGAAAATCACTGCCATGCCCGTATCCTGACAGATAGGCACAGCAAGCTCGTCCGCGCAGTCGATATTTGACACGATATCGGAAAGCACGCTCTTGCCGAGGGGACTTTCTTCCTTGTCGATGCAGGCGGTGATACATTCCCTCATGCCGCAGGGCAGGTGCAGGTTTGCGTCAATGCATAGCCTGCTCACGGTTTCTGTTATAAGTGAAGCGTTTATCTCGCGCATGATGTCAGTCCTTTCAGGTCAGTCGGGCAGTATACCGCGCTCGTTTGCGTCGCGGAGCAGCCCGAAGATGTATTCATGAAGCTTTTCCGAGCCTTCGCAGAGCCTTTCGTTGCGCTGCTGCACCTGATGGAGATGTATTCCGTGCTGCTGCCACGAAAGCCCGTTACGGCTGAGGTTTAAAAGCAGCGGCTGTATCCTGTCCATGACAGCGGCAAAGCGCGCCTCGGGTGTTTTACCCTCCTCGAACTCGTCCCAGAGTGCGCGGTATTCCGCCTGCTGCTCCTCGGGCAGAAGCCCGAAAAGCCTGTCTGCCGCACGAAGCTCGCGCTCCCTTTTGGTAGTCTTTGCGGCCTCGTCGTAGCAGTAGGTGTCACCTGCGTCTATCTCCACGATATCATGCACCAGCACCATTTTCATCGTCTTCATCACGTCAATCGGCTCGTTTGAATACTCCGCAAGCACTGCGGTAAACAGCGCAAGCGAAAAGCTGTGCTCTGCGTCATTCTCGCGGCGCGGATACGGCTCGGTAACGTTGCTGCCATCGGGCTGCGGCGGAAGGTCGTCTACCCTCGTGTAGGTCTGTCGGTATATATTTTTCAGCCTGTCGGCTTCCATAAGGAAGGCAAGCTGAGCTTCAAGTCTTTGCAGATCCATAACAAATTCCTTTTTTATGCAAATCAGATTTCGCGGTGTTCCCGTAGGGGCGGATGCTTTATCCGCCCGTTATTCCTGCACATTTTTCGGGCGGATATTGAATCCGCCCCTACATTATTTTTTTGCAGCCTATCTCCACCCACGCTGGACGAAAACCGCATTTTAACGCGATCTTCCACGAGTGCAGGTTAGACAGGCTCGTTCCGTAGAACGGAATATCTCCGCGCCTTTCTATCTCGTTTTTCAGCGTTGCCACGAGATACGCGCCAATGCCCTTTGAGCGAAACTCCGGCATAACGTCGATACCTATCTGCTGAAATCGTTTCGCGTCCTCGCTGCAGCCTGCCATGCCTGCTATCTCTCCGTCAATATACGCGCACACGACTATCCTGTCGGGGCGATGGGGGAGATATTCGCTGCAGATAGCATTGGGGAAACGCTCGTCGCCGTAGAACTGATGTATCTCCTTGTCGAAGAACCACTTTGTTTCAAAGCTGCCGACAGGCACTGTGCGCTGCTCGGGAAGAAACATGTGGTGGCTCTGAGAGAGGGTATAGCCGTATCTGTTAAGCTCCTTTTTAAGCGGCAGCAGGTTTGGCTGCTCAAAAAGCCAGTGTCCCTGTTTTTCTGCGCTCCATTCGCGGAGAAATCCATGCAGGCATTCATCGGCAGTGATGACGGCATTGCCGCCAAGGGTCGCCATGTGGAAGAAATACGGCTCTTTCTGATACACTCTGCGCCCCTCTTTAAGGACGGGCGCAGTGATGATGTTTTCTGTTTTGTCAAAGTCTTTTTGCGAGCAGTTTAGCTCAAGTGACAGCAGTTTTTTTAATTCTTCTATATGTTTCATTTCTCTTGTAGGGGCGGATTCTATATCCGCCCTGCATTATCATTTCTTATACGCCAGCTTTCCGCCCACGAAAACAATTTCGGGGGTCACTGTGAGGTCGAGCGGATCACCCTTGAACAGCGAGAAGTCCGCCTGCTTGCCGACTGCGATACTGCCCAGCCTGTCGGAAAGTCCGAGCGTTTCGGCTGCGTATATCGTGATACCGCGCAGAGCTTCATCTCTTGAAAGTCCGCCTCTTACAGCGAGTGCGGCGGTGAGGGGAAGATACTGTATCGGCGTTTCGGGGTGATCGGTGCAGATAGCGCACTTTATGCCGTTGTCTGAAAGCACCTTCGGGGTGGTTATATCGTGATTCTGAAGCTCGGGCTTGCCACGGTCACCGAAAAGCGGGCCTGTAACTACAGCAGGGCAGTCCTCGGAAAGCTCGTCTGCGATAACTCCGCCGTCTGTGCAGTGGATAAGCACATAATCGAG
>JAZNWG010000408.1:0-5389 GCA_045593225.1 Oscillospiraceae bacterium | reverse complement strand
TAATGTCAATAATATTTCTGACGGTCGAATAAATTTTATTGATGTGGCTTATACTAGCAAAAAAATGAAAGGAAAAGAAAATTATGAAAGCTTTTGCAATGTTGAAGATAGGTGAGGCAGGCTGGATAGAAAAGGACGTTCCCGCTTGCGGTCCTTTGGACGCAATCTGTCGCCCGCTTGCGGTGGCTGTGTGTACCTCTGATATCCATACCGTATACGAGGGCGCGATCGGAGAGAGAAGCAACCTTATCCTCGGTCATGAGTGCTGTGCAGTGGTCACTGAAGTAGGTTCTCTTGTCAAAGACTTCAAGGCAGGTGACAGGGTGCTCGTTCCTGCGATCACGCCAGACTGGAATTCTCTTGAGGCGCAGGCAGGCTACTCAATGCACTCGGGAGGAATGCTCGCAGGCTGGAAGTTCTCCAATATCAAAGATGGCGTCTTTGCCGAGTATTTTCATGTAAACGATGCCGACGGAAACCTTGCACACCTGCCAGACAGCATAAATACTGTTGACGCGTGCATGCTGTCAGATATGGTACCGACAGGCTTTCACGGTGCGGAGCTTGCCGATGTTCAGTACGGTGATGTGGTGCTGGTGGTCGGTATTGGCCCTGTCGGACTTATGTCGGTAGCAGGCGCTGCTTTAAAGGGCGCTTCGCGTATAATCGCAGTGGGAACACGTCCTGCTTGTGTTGAAGCGGCAAAGAAGTACGGCGCAACTGATTTTATCAGCTACAAGAACGGCAGCATTGAGGAGCAGACGCTGAAGCTCACAAACGGCAGGGGTGTCGATTGCGTTATCATTGCGGGCGGTGACGAGGATACCTTTGCTTCTGCTGTAAGATGCGTAAAACCCGGTGGCAGGATAGGCAGTGTAAACTATCTCGGCGGGGCTGACTATGTAAAGATCCCGCGTGTTGAGTGGGGTGTTGGCATGGGACACAAGATGATAAACGGCGGACTTATGCCCGGCGGTAGACTGCGTATGGAAAAGCTTGGCTCGCTTGTTGCAAGCGGCAGGGTAGACGTAAGTCATCTTTGTTCGCATGTGTTCGAGGGCTGGGACAAGCTTCCTGAGGCAGTGCGCCTGATGAAGGAAAAGCCTGCCGATCTCATTAAGGCGATAGTTAAGATATCGGATAACTAATACCTGCAGTACTGCCGGGCACAAGCTTATTGCTATAGCTCGGCAGTCTTAATTATGCTGTATGTTTTTGTAGTTTGGGTACAGTTTTTATGCGGTATATAAAAAAATCCTGCCAATCGGAAAAAATTTGAAAAATACTATTGAAAAATGCTTGAAAGTGTGCTAAAATATAAGCTGCGATTGATGAGAGTCGGTCGTATTTGAATTTAAGGAGTTGTTCATTATGAGTCGTATGATCGGAACTGTGTCCAGAGGTGTAAGAGCACCTATTATCAGAAGTGGTGACGATATCGTAGAGATCGTTACAAATTCTGTGCTGGAGGCTGCAAAGGACGACGGTTTTGAGATCCGTGACAGAGATATCGTAGCAATGACCGAGGCTATCGTTGCAAGAGCGCAGGGTAACTACGCTTCTGTTGACGATATTGCAGCAGATGTCAAGGCTAAGTTCGGCGGTGAGACTGTAGGCGTTATTTTCCCCATTCTCAGCCGTAACCGTTTTGCTATCTGCCTGAGAGGCATTGCAAAGGGCGCAAAGAAGATTGTTCTTATGCTGTCCTATCCCTCTGATGAGGTCGGAAACCACCTTGTAAGCCTGGACGCACTTGATGAAAAGGGTGTAAATCCTTACACTGATGTCCTTTCCCTTGAGAAGTATCGCGAGCTTTTCGGCTACGAGACGCACACATTCACAGGCGTTGACTATGTAGAGTATTATGAGAGCCTTATCCGCGAGGCAGGCGCTGACTGCGAGATAGTTTTCGCAAACAACCCCAAGGCTGTTCTGAATTACACAAAGAACGTTCTCTGCTGCGATATCCATACACGTGCAAGAACAAAGCGTATCCTGAAGGCTGCAGGAGCTGACATCGTGCTCGGCCTTGATGAGATCATGAATGCACCTATCAACGGCAGCGGCTACAATGAGAGCTACGGCCTGCTCGGCTCCAACAAGGCAACAGAGGATCAGGTTAAGCTGTTCCCGAGAGAGTGCCAGCCCGTTGTTGACGCTATCGCTGCAAAGCTTAAGGCTGCAACAGGCAAGAATGTTGAGGTAATGGTATACGGCGACGGTGCGTTCAAGGATCCTATCGGTAAGATCTGGGAGCTTGCAGACCCCGTTGTATCTCCCGCCTACACAGCAGGTCTCGAGGGCACACCCAACGAGCTCAAGTTGAAGTATCTTGCAGACAACGACTTCTCCGATCTTTCGGGTGACGCACTGAAGGAAGCTATCAAGGGCAAGATTCAGGAAAAGGACGGCAGCCTTGTAGGTCAGATGGTATCCGAGGGTACAACACCCCGCCGTCTTACAGACCTGATCGGCTCGCTGTGTGATCTGACTTCCGGTTCGGGCGACAAGGGAACACCTATCGTGTTCATTCAGGGCTATTTCGATAACTATACGACAGAATAAAATATATGCTCCCGTGCTTTTGCGCGGGAGCTTTTTGTATTCAAAGCAGCTGGGGCGGATTCAATATCCGCCCCTGGTTTATTGTAATTGTTGTTTTAGCTGAGATCAGCTCTCATCTTGCGCTTGAAGATCAGGATAGCAGCGATCGTCACTACCAGTGCATAGCCTGCGGTGATAGCGATATCTATCCAGAAATTGCCGCTGAAGTCCATCGCAACAGCAGCTCTTGCGGCTCTTGTGCCATGGAAGAAGGGAAGAACGTTGCATATGTCCAGCATAACGCCGCCTGTAGCCTCGCAGTCAAACCATATTCCTCCGAGGAAAGCGGACAGCGAGATAATTATGGAGCAAAGTCCCGGGGAGGCTTTCTCGCTGAACATCGTGCCGAAAAGCAGTCCGAACGAGATAAACAGAACTGCAAGCGGAATGAGCGCGATGATCGCAATAAGGCAGCCGAGAACGTTAAGCGTAGTGCCTGTGATCGCTCCGATAATGATCGCACATACGAATGTTATCACCATCTGCACCATTGTAAGCATGAATGCAGGGAGAATATAGCCGAGAATAAAGTCAGAAGATCTCATGGGTGAAGCGTAAAGTCTCACCAAAAACGATCCCGAGCGATCCTTTGAAACATTAAGACAGGTGAACAGCATTACAAATGCAAGACCGAACACCGCGATACCTGGGCCGAGGTTGTCTATCCTGAAAATGGTCATGTTAGCTTCAGGAGGAATGCTGGAATCCACAAGCGTCATTACAACGAGCATAATAAGCGGAAATCCAAGGCAGAATATGTAGCTCAGCGGGTCACGCAGAAGCTCTTTTAAGTTGCGTTCAGCAAAAGCGAAACAGCGCTGCATTACAATTCCCCCTTTTCTGTCATTTCTGCAATCTTTACAAAGGACGCTTCAAGGCCCTGTTCGCCTGCAATTGCTTCTATCTCAGCGAGAGTGCCGATAGCGGAGATCTTGCCGCCGAGCATTATCGCAATGCGGTCAGAGAGGCTCTCTGCCTCCTCCATGTAATGAGTGGTAAGGATAATGGTTATCTTGCCCTTAAGCGATTCTATAGCGCGCCACAGCTCGCGTCTTGCCAGTACATCAAGACCGAGAGTAGGCTCGTCAAGGAACAGCACCTTAGGCTCTGATATCAGCGCCATTGCGATCGAAAGCTTGCGCTTCCAGCCGCCCGAAAGGGTCTTTGCGCGGTCATTCTGTACCTCGTCCATGCCGAAGATATCTATCATTTCAGCAATCTTGATCTCGCATTTTTCTTTGGAAAAGCCATATATCTTTGTAGTAAGCGCAAGGTTTTCGCGGATTGTAAGGTTCTCAGCAATAGCCGTATCCTGCGGCGAGATACCGATGATCTGCTTTACACTGTCTCCCTCGGTCATTGTGTTATGACCACATACGATAGCATCACCTGCGGTAGGCTTTGACAGACAGCACAGCATACGGATCGTAGTAGTCTTTCCCGCACCGTTTACTCCCAACAGCGCGAATAATTCACCTTCCTCGACATGGAAGCTTATACCGTCAACTGCCGTTTTCGTCTTGTACTTTTTAGTAAGGTTTACAGCCTCAACTGCTTTCATATAGTTACCTCCGAATCATTATTCAGGCATATCTCCGAGATTTACAATAGCGATACCTCTGCCTTCCTCGCCAAGGATAAGCAGCGAGTCTCCCGCCTTGATATTGAATATTTCTCGTGCCTTTTTGGGAAGTGTTATCTGCCCCTTGTCATTGACCTTTGCAACACCGAATGCGAACTTACCACTCTCGGGATCGTCGTTCATGTATTCCTTACAAACGAGAGCGTCTACCGTTGTACCGTACAGATTTGCCAGCTGTATGCAGAATTCGATATCGGGAGTGGTGTCGCCGTTCTCCCACTTTGCAACAGCCTGACGAGATACGCCAAGCTTTTCGGCGATGTCCTCCTGCGTGAAACCGCTCTTTTTGCGGAAAAGTTTGAAATTGTTAGCTTTAATTGCCATTTTCTCACCTCATGTATTGATTATAACGCAATCTTTATGGTTTTTCTACCAACCTGCAATTGCTACAATGTAATTCTTGCTTAACATTTTCGGAAAAAGACATAAAACGGCGGAAAACTATTACTTTGCCACCGTTTCATAACATTTTATTCCTGAACAGCTAGGATAGGGTATCCGCTGATATAGGGTTTGACCATATCGGGGTGCGCCTTAGCCTCGGAAAACAGCATTTCAGCAAAGCCGTCAGCGTTCACAAAATCACAGAGAGCCTTCAGCGGCAGCTGTGACACTGTATCGCAGACGGGTGATACTGTTATTACGCGCTTGCCGTCAAGGTCATTTACGCGGAAAGGCCATATCCTGCAGTCAAATGGCTTTTTATCTCCCAGTCTGCAGCCTGTTTCGGTGAGCATTGGGCAGAATATAACCTCATCGCCGTTGAACTGCATATCAAAAACATATTCGTTTCCGCGCTGTGTCAGCTTGATATCGGGGTAATTCTCTCTGATATGATCCCGAAGTTCATCAAATACCAGCGGTATCTCCCACTTGTCACTCTCATCAAAGCCGCAGCATATCCTGCATTTCCCGCAGGACTGGGGCTGAAGTATCTTTTTAAGCATATTCTTCTCCTTTAAAGCTCCCTTGCCGCTTCCCAAAGATAGAACGAGGCTATCGTGCCGTAAGGCGAATAGAGCTCTTTGTATTTTCTCATAGCCTTGATATCCTTGATGTCGATATCATGAAGCAGGGAAAGCCCCTTGCGTATGCCGTAGTCCGAAAGGCTCAGCACATCTGTTCGTCCGAGACAGAATATCA
>JAZNWG010000407.1:0-2220 GCA_045593225.1 Oscillospiraceae bacterium | reverse complement strand
CGCGCGCTTGAATTGCAACCTTTCGCAGGAGAACGCTGTGTTATTGGCAGAGCTTTGCGGAAAGGACATGAATTTACTGTCAACTGAAGTGCAGAAGCTTTGCGACTACACAGGCAGCGGTGAGATAACACGCGACGCTATTGACGCGCTCGTGCCAAAGCTTGTCGATACAAGTATTTACACGCTTGCTTCAGAGCTTTTCGCAGGCAATACCGCAAAAGCATTCCGTATCCTTGACGACCTGTTTATCCAGCGTATCGAGCCTGTGATAATACTCTCAACGCTGTCGGGGCATTTCGTGGATTGCTACCGCGCGAAGCTTGCACAGCTTTCCAAAAAGAGCGCGAATGACGCTACCGCGGCATTCAATTATCCCCGAAACCGCACCTTTGTCATGACAAAGGCTTTCGGCTCGGTTAAATACCTCTCGGTAGGATATCTGAAGCAGTGCATCGGTATCCTTTACGACACCAATCTGCTGCTCAATTCCTCCAGAGCCGACCGCCGCACTCTCATAGAGCGTGCGTTGACTGAAATTTCGGTGCTGAAAAGAACATGATTAAGATAAAACAGGCAATAATAGTTGAGGGTAAGTACGATAAGATAACGCTCTCCTCGCTCGTGGACGCTGTGATAATCCCGACAAACGGCTTCAGCATCTACAAGGACGAGGAAAAAAAGGCGCTGATACAGTCGCTCGCCGAGAAAACGGGTATCGTGATACTCACCGACAGCGACAGCGCGGGCTTTCAGATACGCTCGCACCTGCGTAATATCGTGAAAAAGGGCGAGATAATAAACGTCTATATTCCCGATATCTTCGGCAAGGAGCGCAGAAAGTCGCAGCCCTCAAAGCAGGGCACTCTCGGCGTTGAGGGAATGAGCAAGGCGGTGCTGCTCGAAGCCTTTCGGAAGGCAGGCGTGCTCGCCGACGAAGCCTCACCAAAGCCCGACCCGATAACCAAATCCGATCTTATGGACTTGGGACTTATCGGCTGTGACAACGCAGTGGAAAAGCGCGCTGCACTGCAAAAGAGCCTCGGACTGCCCGAGCTGCTCTCCACAAATATGCTTATTGAAATTCTCAATGTGATGTTCACAAAAGAAGAATTTTTAAATAAAATACAGAATTAGGGGGAAATATGGTATTTTCAAGTCTTACATTCTTGTTTGCATTCCTTCCGATAACACTGATATTGTATTATCTGATGCCGAATAACAAAATACAGAATGTCGTGATCCTTATCAGCGGTATCGTATTCTACGCATGGGGCGAGCCGCTGTATGTGTTCGTTATGCTGCTTTCGACAGCTATCGACTACTGCGCAGGTCTTATCATGCACAAGTACGATGACAGACAAAAGGTCCGTCTTGTCTGTCTTATAGTATCACTTGTAATGAATATCGGTCTGCTGTCGGTATTCAAGTATCTCGGATTTATCATCAATTCCGCAAACGCATGGTTCGGATGGACTATCCCGAACCCCAATCTGCCGCTTCCTATTGGTATCAGCTTCTTCACATTCCAGTCGATGTCCTACACTATCGACCTGTACAGAAGAAATATCAAGGTCCAGAAGAACCCTGTAAGCTTCATAGCATTCGTATCGCTGTTCCCGCAGATTGTAGCAGGTCCTATCGTGCGCTATGAGGATGTTCAGAACGAGATCGACAACCGCACTATCACCGAAAAGATGGTAGGCGACGGTATCTGCCGCTTTATCACAGGCCTTGGTAAAAAGGTGCTTATCGCAAATAACATCGGTATGCTCTGGACAAGCGTAAAGGAAATGGCAGGCTTTGACTACACTCAGCTGTCTACCGTTACCGCATGGCTCGGTATCCTTGCTTTCACATTCCAGATATTCTTCGACTTCTCAGGATACTCGGATATGGCTATCGGTCTTGGTAAGATGATGGGCTTCAACTTCCCGCAGAACTTTGATTATCCCTATTTATCAAAAAGCATTTCTGAATTCTGGAGAAGATGGCATATCACCCTCGGCTCCTGGTTTAAATCCTACGTATATTTTCCTTTGGGCGGAAGCCGTAAGGGTACCGGAAGAACGGTATTCAATCTTGCGGTAGTATGGTTTTTAACAGGCGTATGGCATGGCGCAAGCTGGAACTTCATTCTCTGGGGCTCTTTATACGGCGTTATTATCATAATAGAAAAGCTGTTCCTCGGAAAAATTCTCGAAAAGCTACCTTCAGCTATCA
>JAZNWG010000406.1:0-1763 GCA_045593225.1 Oscillospiraceae bacterium | reverse complement strand
CTATCTTGAAGCTTGATGAGCTCGGACACGATGTGCCCACGCTGTACAAGCATCTTGAAGACATGACAGGAATGAAGATAGCTGACGTTTCAACAACTGACCGCGATATCTATGACCTGTTCGTATCTGTTGCGCCGTTAAAGGCTTCCAACGAGGAGCAGCTCGGTGTTAAGTGCGGAACGCTCGGTATCCCTGAGTTCGGCACACCGTTTGCAATGCAGATGCTTCAGGACGCACAGCCGAAGAACTTCTCTGACCTCTTACAGATCTCAGGTCTGTCGCATGGTACGGACGTTTGGCTCGGTAATGCGCAGGACCTTATTAAAAACGGAACCTGTACCATTTCCGAGGTTATCGGAACGCGTGATAACATCATGGTATATCTCATGCATAAGGGTGTCGAGCCTGGTCTTGCATTCAAGATCATGGAAATAACCCGTAAGGGTAATGCAAAGAAGCTGTTTGACGATACGATCTATCAGGCTTTCAAGGACAACAACGTTCCCGAATGGTATGTAGAGAGCTGTAAGAAGATCAAGTATATGTTCCCGAAGGCTCATGCTGCGGCTTATGTAACGGCTGCTGTAAAGCTCTGCTGGTTCAAGATAAACCGCCCCTGTGAGTTCTATGCAGCAACGCTTACAAAGCATACCGAAAATCTTGAGGTCGATACTATCCTCAAGGGTCAGGCTGCTGTAAGTGCGCGAATCAAGGAAATTCAGGCTATGCAGAAGCCTACCGCCAAGGAAGAGGGCGTAGCCGACGCGCTTATGCTAGTTAATGAGATGATGCTGCGTGGTATCGGCGTGCTACCTGTTGACGTTAAGAAGTCAGCAGCGGCAACCTACCGTGTTGAGGACGGAAAGCTGCGTCTGCCGTTCCTTGCAATTCAGGGCTGTGGCGAGAATGCTGCGTACAGGCTTAAGAGCGTAATTGACGCAGGCGACTATATCTGTGTTGATGATATCCAGAAGCAGAGCGGTCTTAACAGTTCTGTTATGGAAACTCTTACTGCTATGGGTGTTTTCGATGGAATTCCCCAGTCTGCACAGATGTCATTGTTCTAAAATCTATGCGTTTTGTTGAAAGGTGCTGTGCAATATTACAAAAAGATGCACAGCACTTGACAATATTACGCTAATATGGTATCATAGTAGCATGCTACTACGCTAAAGCGTTATGAAAACAAAGGAAAGGGTAATTAAATTGAAAAGATATGATCTGCTTACTCCCGAGGGAACCCGCGATCTTCTGTTTGATGAGTGTATCGCAAAAAGGATCATCGAGGAGCGTTTGATAAAGATATTTAGTGGCTATGGCTACTCTGAGGTCGTTACCCCAGGTCTTGAATTCTATGATGTATTCAACGGCAAGGTGCGTTATTTCCCTCAGGAGTCAATGTATAAGCTTGTCGACGGCAAGAACAGAATGATGGTGCTTCGTCCTGACAGCACTATGCCTATCGCAAGGCTTGTTGCAACAAGACTGCGAGAGGAACCACTTCCATTAAAGCTGTTCTACAATCAGAGCATTTTTATGGTTAACCCTAAGAACAGCGGTCGTGATGACGAGTTCGCTCAGAGCGGTATCGAGATTCTTGGCGGAAAAAGCAAGGCTGCCGATTATGAGGCTCTTGTGCTTGCTGTGCAGGCGCTTTCGGCTTGCAGCGATGCTTTCCGCTTGGAAATAGGTGAGAGCAGCATTTTCAGACTGCTGGTTGCAGAGCTTGGTATTAGTGCCGAGGAGTCCGAGAATATACAGGC
>JAZNWG010000405.1:0-3354 GCA_045593225.1 Oscillospiraceae bacterium | reverse complement strand
AAACCAGTTGCCTTTCCCAATGCCATAGCAAGAGTTGTTTTTCCGACTCCCGGAACGTCCTCAATAAGGATATGGCCCTCGGAAAGCAGCGCTGTCAGTATCATAGTAACGGCGTCACTCTTACCCTTGATTACCTTGGATATCTCTCCCGCAAGGCTTGATATGAGCTGCTGATTAGTCTGCATATATGACATTTATAATCTACCTATCCTTTCAAAGCTTCATATTATAAAACGTCTGAAAACATAAAAAAGTGGCATAATTATTTTCTAAAGATACACACATCTTATTTTACCATATTATTATAAATTTAACAACTACTTTTTAATAATAATTAGATATTTAAGATTCTGTGCTTCCCTCAACGGTTTCGGGATCGGGAGCATAGATATCGGCAAAAATCGAATGAAGCTCTGAACCGAAATCACCTGCACTGAGCACCTTTTTTGGCTTGTTGGTGAGTGCGATAGCGGTGAAGCTGTCGCCATACACTGCCATAAATGCATTGAAGCAATCGGTATTTCCTGTATGATAATACAGATCCTCGTTGATCCTCATGCCGTAGCCGTAGCCCTCAACCTCGGTGAGCATCTCTTCAAGCGATTCCTCGCTGATAACTGTACCGCCGAAAAGATGTTTGATCCACTGATAGATATCATAAACGCTTGCGTTTACCGAGCCACAGCCGAGCGACGTGCTGAGTGCCATGGATTCAGACGTGCCGTCCTCGTAATAGCCGCGTGCGGTGGTCTCGCGAAAATCATTGTTTGCAGTAAGCATCTCGCAAGGGCCGAATATCTCGCGCTGCATATAGGTCTGGAAGCTGTCGCCAGTCACCTGCTCGATTATCAGACCAAGCAGGTAGTAATTTGTATTACTGTAGAAAAAGCAGCTGTCGGGGCCGTAGCAGAGCGGAGCGTCTTCTATATAGTCAAGCAGGAAATGGCGCGGAAGGGCTTCCTCGTACTCGTCACCTGCGTCAGCCAATTCCTTGTACTGCTCTACAAAGTCCTCTGGAAAGAACTGATCGGGAGAATTTATAAAATCCATAAGCCCCGAGCGCATCTGTAGCAAATTTTTTATAGTTACATTCTCAGCATGGGAATACTCGGGGAAATACTTATCAAGCGTATTATCCACGCTTAATGCACCGCTGTCAACAAGCTGCATGATCGCCGCTGCTGTCATCTGCTTTGATACCGAGCCTATCTCGAAGGTATCCTTTGCAGTGCAAAGCTCCCCTGTCACCTCATCGGCATAGCCGTAGCCCTTTGCAAGAACTATCTCATCATCCCAAGCAATAAGCACTGCGCCCTGAAATTCGTTTTCTGCAGCGTAATCATCGATTGCCTTTATGAACTTTGAATAAGCCCTGTTTTCGACAATATCAGCCTCGTAATCACAAAAGAGCATCGGCTCAGGCTCGGGCTCCACAACAGGCACAGCAGGCTCTGTCGGCTGCGTTAAAGATGTAGATGTAACTGCTTCGACAGTTTCTGCGTTCTCTACCGGAGTTTTCTCTCCTGCGCAGCCTGCAAGTAACAGACAGCACAGAAATATTGCTGTTATTTTTTTCATTTATACCTCAAAGTGTTTCTACTAATGAATAAACTCCGTAAAAACGGAGTTTACTGAATGTTTGATTGATCTTATGACTCTGGAGAGCTATCCTTTTTTCCGTTACGGATATCGTAAATAACGTTAAGAAAAAGGTTCTGGATAACACGGTTGAAATCAATGCTTATATCAAGCACCTTGCTTTCAACAGCAAAACCGCCTGCCATAGACTTATGTCCGCCGCCGCTTCCCACATCGGAAAGTGCTGTAAGGACTATCTTGCCTGCATCAAGCTCGTCCAGCTCAGAGCGGACAGAGAATTTGAAGCCGTTCTCTCTGCGCGAATATACCACACAGAAATTAACAACATCGAGATTAAGTATAAAGTCCGATACCGTTGCTACAAAAGCGTCAGCGCAATCGAAGTTGAGGAACGCGAAAGCTACGCCATTGTAGATATCAATATTCTTCATCGAATCAACGAAAGCCTCAAGCTCGTTGTACTGAATAATGCCCGACTGGAAATGACGTATCTGCGCGTGGTTAGCCTTAGGGAACAGATACTTGTAGATATCTACATCAAGCTCGGTAACACCGCGGCTGAAATCCTTGGTATCCATTTTGAGTCCGTACAGAAGTGCAGTTGCAACGTCCTGCGGCATATCAATGTTGTAAAGGCGGTAATAGTCAGCTATTATAGTTGCGCAGCTGCCTACGATACGGATATCCGTATACTTATAGCTTTCATTCTCATTGAAAACAGGGTGATGGTCGATACACGCAACCTCGTTTCCTTCGAGGTCAAGAATATTTGCATTACCCTTCTGAGAGTCAACTGTGATAATATAATCATCGGGACGCATATCCTTCAGATCTTTGTCTGTCGTCATGGAGATACCAAACTCAGCTACCATATTAGCGGTAGCCATACGCTCTATATTACCGTGATGGCAGATAGTTGTGGGTATATTGAACTTCGCAAGCAACACCTGAAGTCCGAATGCACTTGCAATAGCATCAGGGTCGGGGAAGTTATGCGTCTGTATAAAGACACGATGTCCTTTAAGCAGGGTAACAAGCTCACTTAATTTCGGGGACATTGAGATCTCCTTCTTGCAATGTTGGTCATTGACATTTTGATATTCCGAGCGTTTTATTATAAAAAAGCTCGTAGAAATACTTAATTATTAAGATTATACCATAAAATTGAGCAATAATCAATAGAAAAAACAAATATTTTATAAAATCGACGCAAAGAAAGGCAGGAACGAATATTCCTGCCTTGTTAGCCTATCATACAAGTCCGTAAACCGCACAGTCTCCCGAGCTGCTCATCGCTATTCTGCCATCAGGCAGCAGCTCGTACGAATAGGAATTGAAATAACCCTTTGCGTCCGCAACGCAGACCTCATTATTTTGAAGATCAAGCGCAAAAATGCGGCTGCGGTCAATAGACCCAAACAATATATCCTCATAAAGCTTCAGGTTGTAAATATAGCCACTGCCATGCTTACCCAGATGCTCTGTCCACAGCTTTTGAAGCGAATATCGGGTTTCACAGCCGTCTGTCTTGTCTGTCACGATAATTTCAAGACCGTTGCTTTCTACGATGTAGTCCTCGTTTTCTGCGGCAGGCTTTTTCGGCGCAAGATCAGACAGCTTCCCCTCATAATCGAGCGGCGTATATTCACGTGTTTGCAGATCGAGCGATAGGTATTGTGCGCCCGAATATTTCTCTCTCAAATCCTGCCAATAAATAGCAAAAACAAGAGTATCGCCATCTCTGTAGAACGAAAT
>JAZNWG010000404.1:0-4836 GCA_045593225.1 Oscillospiraceae bacterium | reverse complement strand
AGTCGTACTTCTTTTCGGGGTTGCGGCAGGTTGCGCCCTCGTCAACGACTATTCCCCCGAAATCGACATAGTGTGCCGCTGCAAGGCGCTTGAATATCTTTAAGGTATGCTCCTTGTCCTCTAGGTTTTCTGCGATCATATACAGCGTATCCTCGCACTCGTCACCCATTTCGATACGTCCCTGAACGCCGTCAAGGATATAGCCGAGGCTTGTGTAGTCCTGCATTTTTATGTTCTTGAAAACAACGCCGACAGAAGTGCCTGTAAATACGGTCTCTGCGCAGGTAGCAGGCCACACCAGCACGGGCCTTGCGGGGTCGTCAAAGTCTATTCTGCCCATGTACTGAAACGCTCCGCTGTCGGGCGCTATCAGCTTTTTGTTTTCGGGGATAGTGTACATAGTCGTTCTCCTTGATGTTTATTCCACGGGAATGGCATTTGCCACCGCCGTATCGTAGTCTATATCCGCAAACGGTATCCTGAACGGCTCACCGTAACGCAGGTGACGCTCGCCAAGCCCGTAATTCCATGCTTCCTCGCATCTTACGCTGACGTATTCCTCGTCTACCTTTTCAAAGCAGTAATTTGCAACGCAGTAATATTTCCCTGCGAGAAGCTTCAAAGCCGCGCCCTCGCAATACTCGCGCTCCTCATCGGTGAGCGGAAGCTGCTTTAATATCTCCTCGCTGTTCGGGAGCGTATAAGCCGCAGGGGTCACATAGCTCTTTATATCGTCGTTCCACAGTATCAGCCACGCATTCGGCGACTGCGCCATGGTCTGCACGAGGAAGCAATCTTTTATTCCATAGACATTGAACTCGCGAAGCTCTAATTCAAACTCACCGTCGTAGTAGCTGTAAAAATCCGCAAGCGAGGAATTGTTGCTCACTCCGCCGAAGAATACGAACTGCGCAAAGCCGTTGTAGCGCAGCACAGCTATCTCGGCGTTCATTGCAAAACGCTCGTCGCAGACGTGGAAATTTCCCTTGCTGTCGCAGATGACTCCGATAAAGGGGGAGTTTGGGTTTATAGCGCCCCAGACCGCTGCAACCATCTCATCGTCCTCACCGTTAAAGTCGGGGGACAGATTGAACAGAAACGCATACTCGTTCAGCCCGTCACTGTCAAGGTCGCAGGTGTAGGCAAAGCTGCATTTTACCGCGATAAGCGGCTCTCTGTCGGGGAGATTCTCTTTCGCTCTGTCGTACACAGCCTTGTAGGTGTCTGACAAGAGAAGCTGCTCCCTCGCGCTGTCTGTCAGCGCCTTGTCAGGAAACTCCTCACCCCTCATATAGTCCGCCGTCTGCTCGTATCGGCAGGCGTAGTATCTTGTGCTGTCCGACAGCTCCTGAAAGGCTTCAAGCTTTCTTGTATAGTCGGAAAACATAAATTTCTTTGTTTCGCTGACCTCGGGGTCGGCGGTTTCAAGGGTAAGCGTGAACAGCCGCGTTTCCTCGTCATAGTCCCAAGCCTCGCAGAAGCTGTAGTCAACAGGCATCGCGCTTTCCGCATTGCCGTAAGCTATGCGGATAAGGCTGTACGACTGTCCCCACAGTCCCGGGGTCATGATGTTCAGAAAGACATTTCCGCCTAGCTCATAAATCGGCTCTTCGGAATACCATGTTCCGCCGAGCTTCTCAGCCTCGTCCTCAGATGCAAACCACACATCGCCGAAGCCAATCTCCTTTTCGCTGTCGTTCGGGTCGCCGTAAACAGCTATAAGCTCCTCTGTACCGTCGCCGTCAAGGTCGCCGAATATCGGCTTTATAAGCGCCCATTCGCTTCGCCTGTTCTCGTCGGCAATGCTGTCAAGGATAAGCTGCTCCAGCCTCGCCTGCTCGGCGCTTTCGGTCGGCTCGGTAGGCTCTTCGCGGGTGGTCGCGGTCGTAGTTGTCCCAGCGGTAGTGGTCGTTGTCTGAACAGTAGTCGTGCTCTGCGTTGCCACAGCCGCGGTGATCTCCTCGGTCTGCGAGGTCTGCTGAGAAGCCTCGCTCTGCGCATTGTCCCCACAGCCCGAAAGCATGATACAAGCCGCCGTGACAGCGGCAAAAACAGTATATCTTTTCATATAAAATTCCCCCGAAACTAAGTTTTATGTCTTAATTCTACAACGCAGAAACCGCGCTGTCAATGGGCTTCGGGGAACTGTAACTGCTTTGTAACAATTTGTAACCATTCTGTTACTTTTTGTGCGAAAGCAGCAGCGTGATTATCTCGTTCGACAGCAGAAAGCCCTCTGCTGTGAGCGCTAATCTTCCGCCCTTGATCGTGTAATAATTCCTCGGGATAAGCTTCAGCGCGTGCTCAAAGGGCTTGTAAAGCTCCTCTGGAATTCCCTCCGAAAGCCGCAGTCCGAGCATAACGCGCTCCTCGTATTCGTCGGGGGAGCCGTCCGTTGTAAGCTCGATCTGTCGCGGCGAGTTAAGAAACTCCTCAAGGTCGCGCGCCACGGCAAATCTCCGCCCGTCCATAAACGAGTGCGCCGCAGGGCCGATTCCTAGGTACTCTTCGCGCCGCCAATATTTCAGGTTATGGCGACATTCATAACCGCGTTTCGCGAAATTGCTTATCTCGTACTGGTGAAAGCCTTTATCCGCAAGCAAGTTCACCGTCTGCAGGTACATATCCGCGGTCGCGTCCTCATCAGGCAGCAGGGGAGTGCTTCGTCCGAAAGGCGTATTCGGCTCGACCTTCAGCATATACGCGGAGATGTGCGTTATCGGGAGCGCTGTCAGCGTTTCAAGCGTCTGCGCGAGGCTCTCCTCCGTCTGCTGTGGTATACCGAGCATAAGGTCAGCCGAAATGTCAGAAAAACCAGCCGCCCTTGCGCGCTCGATAGCGCGAATTGCTGTATCGCTGTCATGTCGTCTGCCGAGCGCTTTAAGCTCGTTGTCGCAAAGGCTCTGAACTCCCACCGAAATGCGGTTTATTCCGCCCTCACGAAGCTGTGACAGCGCCTCGTCCGTCATCTCGCAGGGGTTACATTCGGCGGTTATCTCTGCGCCGTCTGCAATGTCTGCGCCTTTCAGCATTTCACCGAGATACGGCGCAAGCAGTATCGGAGTGCCGCCGCCGAAATATACGGTTTCAAAGCTGCCACCGTAAGCCGCGATATTGCGTTTTACAGCCTCGGTATACCTTTCAGCAAAGCCCTCCTGCAGCGCTACCGAATAGAAATCGCAGTAAAGGCATTTTCTGCGGCAGAAAGGAATGTGGATATAAAGTCCCTTATTCATCTTCCAGCTTAAGCACAGACATGAATGCCTCCTGCGGTACCTCTACCGTACCGAAGGCTCTCATGCGCTTTTTACCCTCTTTCTGCTTTTCAAGCAGCTTTTTCTTTCTTGTGATATCGCCGCCGTAGCACTTTGCAAGAACGTCCTTGCGCATAGCCTTGATAGTCTCGCGCGCGATTATCTTGCCGCCGACAGCAGCCTGTATCGGTATCTCGAACAGTTGACGGGGAATATGGATTTTCAGCTTCTCCGCCATCTTTCTTGCACGCTCATAAGCCTTGTCGGTATGCACGATAAAGGAGAGCGCGTCGATTATATCGCCATTAAGAAGTATATCAAGCTTCACTAGCTTTGACGGAGCAAAGCCCATCATCTCATAGTCGTAGCTTGCGTAGCCGCGCGTGCGGGATTTCAGCACGTCGAAGAAGTCGTATACTATCTCATTGAGCGGCAGCTCATAGTGCAGGTCAACTCTTGTTTCGTCGATATATTTCATATCGCGGAAAGTGCCGCGTCTGTTCTGACAAAGCTCCATGATGTTTCCTACATAGTCCGAGGGCGCGTAGACATGCGCGTTTACCATAGGCTCATACGCCTGCGCGATAGTGCCGGGGTCGGGGTAGTTCGTGGGGTTGTCTATCATGACGGTAGAGCCGTCTGTAAGCTCTATCTTGTACACAACCGACGGTGCGGTGGTGATGATGTCGAGGTTGTATTCGCGCTCGATACGCTCCTGTATTATCTCCATGTGCAGCAGTCCGAGGAAGCCGCAGCGGAAGCCGAAGCCAAGCGCAATGGACGTCTCGGGCTCGAAGGTAAGGGAAGCGTCATTAAGCTGGAGCTTTTCAAGTGCCTCGCGCAGGTCAACGTACTTAGCGCCGTCTGCGGGGTAGATACCGCTGAATACCATGGGATTTACGTCACGGTAGCCTGCGAGAGCTTCGTCAGCGGGCCTGTCAACAGAGGTCACGGTATCGCCGACCTTTGTATCGCCGATAGACTTGATGGAAGCCGCGATGTAGCCTACCTCGCCTGCTCTCAGCTCCTTGCAGGGGACAAGCTCGGTCGCACCCATATAGCCGACCTCAACAACGGAGAACTCCGCGCCTGTTGCCATCATGCGTATCTTATCACCTGGCTTTACTGTGCCCTCCTTAACTCGGATATACACGATAACGCCGCGGTAGCTGTCGTAATAGCTGTCGAATATCAGCGCCTTTAAGGGAGCGTCGGGGTCGCCCTCGGGCTCGGGGATAGCCTCAACTATACGCTCCATAACGGCGTGAATATTGATGCCCACCTTTGCGGATATCTCGGGAGCGTCCATGGCCTCGATGCCGATAACGTCCTCTATCTCCTTTTTAACTACCTCGGGACGGGCAGAGGGCAGGTCTATCTTGTTCACGATAGGAACTACCTCAAGGTCGTTCTCCACTGCAAGATAGGTATTTGCAAGCGTCTGAGCCTCGATTCCCTGCGACGCGTCAACGATGAGCAGCGCGCCCTCGCACGCAACGAGAGAACGCGACACCTCGTAGTTGAAGTCAACGTGACCGGGGGTTTCGATGAGGTTGAAGATATAATCCTCGCCGTTGTCGGC
>JAZNWG010000403.1:0-4728 GCA_045593225.1 Oscillospiraceae bacterium | reverse complement strand
GCGTAGGCATAGATATATAAAAATTATACAACAAACCAAAGAAAAAATCAATACTTTTTTGCGATTGTCTACAAACTAACAAAGAATATTTGCCAAAACTTATGTATATATTAGAGCGGAGGTGTTTATGAATAAATTACGGACTTTTTTTAACGGACTTGTCATAGGTTCGTCTATGAGTATCCCCGGGATAAGCGGCGGTACTATTGCTATGATACTGGGAGTTTATGACCGCCTGCTAAGCTCTGTGAGCGATGTTTTCAGAAAGCCGAAGCAGTCGCTGCCGTTTCTCGCTTTGATGGCAGCAGGAGGTCTTCTGGGGCTGTTTACGGCAGCAAAGCTGCTGACGTTCCTGTTTACCACGCCCGCCGAGGTGCCGCTGAAATTCGCTTTTCTCGGAGCTGCCGCAGGCTGTATTCCGCCAATGCTGAAAAGCTCGTCCGCGCTGCCGCTGTCCCCCAAAAAGCTGCTTCTGATGATATCGGGCGCCGCAGTAGCTGCCGTATTCGCAAGCCTTCCGACAGCTACAGCAGCAGACAGCGGTATTCTCCCTCAGCTGGGCGCAGGTATGTTGCTTGCGGCGGCACTGGTGCTGCCCGGAGTTTCAGTTTCGCAGACGCTGCTTATGCTTGGAATGTACGAGCCTGTCATGTATTCAGTTGCAAACGGTGATATAGTAACACTGCTGCCGCTTGCGCTGGGACTTTTGGTCGGGATATTCCTGACAGCAAAGCTGTTGTCATTTCTGTTGGAGCGCTTCAGCGGCACTTATCTCGTGATAGTGGGTTTTGTGGTGTTCTCGCTGACGCAGCTGATACCGCAGGTCTCGGGCGGAGTAGAGCTTATACTGGGGCTTGCTTCCTGTTTGATCGGGCTTATGATCACGCTTTTGCTGAACAAAAGCGAGAAAAATCACGATATTGTGCATAAAACCTCTTGACAAACACTATATGTTGTTGTATAATGATATCACAAACTACAGAAAGTATGAGGTGATATTATGATCCAAGTAAACGTAACAAACGGAACCCTCTCTCAGCGTGAGATAGACTACTATATCGACGCTGCACAGAAAAAGTATCCCGACAAGGTGCTTACCGCTGTTGATTTTGATGTTGACGGCGAGTACGTGAACTGCGCTTACCACTTCGCGAGCGAGCCTTTTCAGCGTATCCGCAGGATCACAGGCTACCTCGTAGGCACTCTTGACCGCTTCAACAATGCGAAACGCTTTGAAGAGGCTGACCGCGTAAAGCACGGACTGAATTGAATGCAAAAGCCGCAGCTCTGACTGCGGCTCTTTTTTATGCAAAAGAAAAAACCTCCCGAAAAACGGGAGGTTTTGATTTTGAGATTAACCCTTAACTGCACCAAGTGCTACGCCGCCGACGATGTTCTTGGATACCAGGAGGTATACGAGAACTACGGGCAGGATAGACAGCATGATCATCATGTAAACCGCACCAAGATTTGCATCCTGGGAGTTCTGAATGGACTTCAGTGTAGCGATCATGATAGGAAGCGTTCTTGTATCACCCTTGCTTGTGGAGTAACCCAGGATCAGAGCAGGAGTGAAGTAGTTGTTCCAAGACGCTACGAAAGCGAAGATCAGCTGAACCGCCATAGCGGGACGCATCATAGGAAGCGAGATGAAGTTGAAGGTACGGAACTCATTGGAACCGTCAACACGGGCAGCTTCAACGATCTCAAGCGGCAGCGCACTCTGCATGTATTGTCTCATGTAGAAGAATGTTGCAGGAGCAGCAATAGCCGGAATGATAAGGGGCCAGAATGTCTGACCAAGCTTCATACCGTTTACCATCTGAACGAAACCTACGATAGAAACCTGTGTAGGGATCATCATAACCATCATGATGAAGTTGAATGTAAACTTCTTCAGTCTGAAGTCATAAACATGAACTGCATAAGCGGTCATAGCAGAGAAGTAAACACCGAGGATCGAAGAAGAAATCGCGATCACCAGGCTGTTGAACATACCTGTGGGAATGTTGATAAGGCTGGGATCGTAGCCAAACAGAGCAGCATTGAAGTTGTTGATAAAGTTAGAGCTGGGTACAAGTGTAAAACCAGCCTGCAGCTCTGCATGGGATCTTGTCGAGTTGATAATAAGCAGGTAGAAGGAGAACAGCGAAAGAACTGCTACGAAAATGAGGAAGAGATAAGCAAACGCTCTCATCGTAAAAAGCTTAGCCTTGTTCTCTTCACCAAGTGCACGAGTCTTATCCATACTTACTTACCTCCTTTGATCTTCTTAGCCTTCTTCATGTTGTCACCTGTAACGAGGGACTTGTACACGAAGATGCTGAGAATAGCGGTAATAATAAAGATAACAACCGAAACAGCACCCGCCAAACCGTACTGTCTTGTACCTACCAACTGATTCAGGTACATGATCATAGTCTTGGTAGAACCCTGAGGATCGCCGACTGTGTCACCAATAACCTGAGGAACGTCGAACATCTGCAGACCACCGATAAGAGAAGTGATCGCAACATATACCAGAATGGGCATAAGCAGGGGGAGTGTGATCTTGAAGAATACCTGTCCGGAGTTTGCGCCGTCAATGGACGCAGCCTCAAACAGGCTCTGATCGATACCCAGAATACCTGCCATAAGGAGAATCGTTGTATTACCGAACCACATCAGGAAGTTGATGAATGCGATAATACCACGAGTCGCCCAGGGATTTTCAAAGAAACGAATTGCATCAGCACCGCTACAAGCCTGATAGATCTGGTTGATCGGGCCAACAGGCGAAAACAGTGTAAAGAACAGAATGGCGAAAGAAGCCGCCATGATTACATTAGGCATGTAAATAACAGTCTTGAAGAATGTCTGACCCTTGATCTTAAGTCTTGCACTGGTGAACAGTACAGCAAGGATAAGGGCAAAAATAAACTGCGGCACCGCACCCATAACCCACATGATTATGGTATTGGTGAAATATGTAAGAATTCGCAGCTCGCCTGCAACAGGCTTAAACAATCTGGCATAATTATCAAAGCCGATAAAACCATTGTTTATAACATCAATGCCGCCATCACTGGCAATAGCAAAAAAGCTGTTATAGATAGTTGTGATAAGCGGGATTAAGGAGCATGTGATATAAACAACAAAGAAGGGAATGATGAAGATATATCCCCATTTAGCATAGCTAATAGACTTGCGCTTAGTCGTAGTACTCATACACTGACCTCGAATCTGAATTTTAGACTAAGAAAAAAGAGGCGAAGCAAGCATTGCCGCTTCGCCTCTCTTCTTAGGTTACTGCGTAGTATTAACTGATATTATCAATTAAGAAATGGGAGTAACGATTGCAGGATATGTATCCATTACATATGCATAGAATGCATTGTAAGCCTCTTCCTCTGTCTGCTCGCCCTGGAAGTAGGGGAGGAACAGGCCGGGAAGCTGCTCGTTGAGGAGCTGGTCATACTTTGTCTTGTGCTCGAACTTGATGTTCTTAGCAAGCTCTACGTAGATAGCTGTATCGTTCTGGCCACCGAGGAGCATTGTGTTACCAAAGTTGGGATCCTCAGCAAAGTACTGGTTTACAGCAGCGTTGTTTGTGAACTGACCCTCGTTCTCGATGAGCTTGGAGCAGATATCCTCGTTAGCTGTGAATGCGTTGAATACGTCTGCGAGCATTGCCTGGTTATCAGAACCAGCAGCAGCGAGCAGCCATGTACCGCCCCAGAAGTAAGCCTGAGGACCCTGGCAGATAGCCCAGTCACCAGCGCAGCCCTTCTCGTCGTCCATAGCGTTGCCCATGCAGAAGTTGTAGTACCAAGCAGGACCGAAGAAGCACATTGTCTTACCATCAGCGAACATCTGCTGGTTCTTCTCATCATCCCAAACGCCTGCGGGCAGTGTGTAGCCGTTGTCGAGGTATGTCTTAGCCTGAGCAATGTAATCCTTGATTGCAGCGTCGATTACGAGGTTGTTGGAACCGTCAACCCAAGCGGATGTAACGTTGTTGGAGAATGTACGGAATGTCTCAACATAAGAAGCTGTCATGTAGTAGCCAGCATCCTTAGCCTTAGCAGCAGCAGCGTCGAAGTCTGCCCATGTGCCGAGCTTAGCCTGAACCTCAGCGGGATCAGATGTGCCGAGAACAGCCTCTGCGATAGAACGTCTGTAGATCAGAGCAGCGGGGCAGCACTGGAAGGATACACCCTTAACCTCGCCGTTTCTGGAGTCTGTACAAGCGTCAACTGTGTACTTGTACATTGTGTCAAGTGTCTCAACACCGAGATCAGCAATGTTCATTGTGTAATCGGAGTCAACATACTTGATGATGTAGTCAGCCTCTGCAAGGAACATATCAACCTTGTCATCAGCAGCTGCATCAGCCTGAGCAGCAAGAGCCTCGTCGAGCTTCTGCTGGTATACACCACCGTCAGAGGGGTTGATTACCCAGTTAACTGTGATTCCCTCGGGAACTGTGTAGTACTTGTCAAAGAAGCCCTTGAACTCCTCGTTCCAAGCATAGATGTTGAATACCTTACCGTCAGCGGATACGTCAACGGAACCGTTACCGAACTCTGTGCCCTTCATGTTAGCCTTGTCCATCTTCTCGATAGAGTCGCCGCCGATAGCTGTGCCGCCATCGTTGCCAGCGTCGCCGCCGTCTGTGCCAGCGTCAGTGTTGCCGCCGTCTGTGCCAGCGTCAGTGTTGCCGCCGTCTACAACGGAGCTTGTGTTGTC
>JAZNWG010000402.1:0-1976 GCA_045593225.1 Oscillospiraceae bacterium | reverse complement strand
AGCGCGCCGCACATCGCAGGAACGCCTGTTGTGTAAGAGATAGCCTGAGATTCAACTTCCTTGTAGCACTCCTGATGATCGCAGACGTTATAGATGTAGTAGGTCTTTTCTTTGCCGTCCTTAACGCCTGTGAAGATACAGCCGATATTGGTCTTGCCCTTTGTGCGCGGACCGAGGGAAGCAGGGTCGGGCAGCAGCGCCTTTAAGAACTGGATAGGAACTATTTCGTGTCCCTCGTAGTTTATGGGTGTTGTCGAGAGCATTCCCACGTTTTCAAGACACTTCATGTGGGTGAGGTAGCTCTGACCGAAGGTCATGAAAAATCTGATGCGCTTTACATCGGGAATGTTCTTTGCAAGGCTTTCTATCTCCTCGTGGTGCAGCAGGTACATATCCTTCATGCCCACTTCCTCAAAGTCATACTCGCGCTTTATGCTCATTGCGGGTATCTCCACCCACTTGCCGTTCTCCCAGTAGCTGCCGGGGGCTGATACCTCGCGCAGGTTTATCTCGGGATTGAAGTTTGTTGCAAAGGGGTAGCCGTGGTCGCCGCCGTTGCAGTCGAGAATGTCGATTGTGTCGATACGGTCGAACTCGTGCTTTAAAGCATAGGCACAATAAGCCTGCGTTACGCCGGGGTCAAAGCCGCTGCCCAGCAGCGCTGTAAGACCTGCGTCCTCGAACTTTTTCTTATATGCCCACTGCCATGTGTAGTCAAAGTATGCGGAGAAGCCCTCCTCCTTGCAGCGCTTGTCGTATACAGCGCGCCACTCGGGGTCGTCGATGTTCTCGGGCTCGTAGTTTGCGGTGTCCATATAGTTCACGCCGCAGGCAAGGCACGCGTCCATGATGGTGAGGTCCTGATAGGGCAGCGCGATGTTCATGACCAGCTCGGGCTTATAGGAGTTTATAAGCGCGATAAGCTCGTCAACGTTATCCGCGTCCACCTGTGCTGTTGTGATAACTGTGGAAGTTGTGGGACGAAGCTTTTCAGCCAGCGCCTCGCACTTTGATACAGTGCGGCTTGCGATGCATATCTCGGTGAACACCTCGCTCACCTGGCAGCACTTTCTGATAGCAACATTGGCTACGCCGCCGCAGCCGATAATTAAAACTCTTGACATAGTAATTCTCCTTTTCCTTTAAGCCTGTATTGATTTCAACTCTCTATTTCAGTATCAAATATCATCTTCTTGCAATCAGTGCAATAGAACGATTCTATCATAAAAGAGGCAAGTGAATACTTGGGGGCAGTCAGTTTTCCTATACCGCATAACGCATCAACAAGACCTCTTTTTTTATCTCCTGCTTTCCACGCTACGCGGCTTCTTCCGTCACCTGAGATTATGCCTTTTATCATTTCCTTATTGCAGAACGGGCAATTCATAATTGGTTACCTCCAAAATCCTAGCTGTCATTATTTCAGTATCGCAAGCAACAGCTCTCTCAGCGTCTTGCAGGCAAGCGCCGTGCTTCTGCCGCTTGTATCAAGCATAGGCGCAAGCTCGTTCATATCTGCCGCTACAACATTTGCCTTGCAGACGGTGAGGATAGCCTGAAGCAGCTCCCTGAAGCTCACTCCGCCTGCCTCCTGAGTGCCTGTGCCACAGAATTCAGACGGGTCGAGGCAGTCGAGGTCTATCGTGAAGTATATCGGCTTGTCACCGATAGCTGCTATCGTATCAGACAGCCCCTCAAAGCTGAACTTGTGCATATCCGTATGCTCTTTCGCAAAGCGGAACTCGTTTCGCTCGCCGCTTCTTATGCAGAACTGGTGTATGCGTCCGTCACCGATAATGTCGTGACAGCGGCGGATAACACAGGCGTGGGAAAGCTTTGCGCCGAGGTAATCATCACGCAGGTCTGCGTGTGCGTCAAAATGGATAATATGGATATCGGGGTATTTCTTCACCGCCGCGCGGAACGCTCCGAGAGTTACTAAATGCTCTCCGCCGAGCAGCAGCGGTATCTTTCCG
>JAZNWG010000401.1:0-2797 GCA_045593225.1 Oscillospiraceae bacterium | reverse complement strand
TTGCCGAAATAATCTATACTCGACCAGGAGATAACAGGCCAGCAATCGTTCACCTGCCAGTACAGTGCACCCATGCTGATACCACGATTGCGACGAAGATGCTCCACATCACAGCGGATGCACTCAGCCTGAACAAGCTGTGAGGCATAGGTCATTCCACGCATAGTAGCGGGGATATGGCACATCTGAGCTATATAGAACATCAGCTTTTCGTTGCCGAGAGTACACTTCTGATGGGCCTCCATGACGTTTGAGCAGATATTTGCATTCTCGCTCTCCGAGAAGTGGATGGTAGTCTTTACATCGGGGAGCGACTCAAAACCGAACTCCGAGCAGAAACGGTGAGTATGCTTTCTGAACTCTTCTATCGGCTTGAAATTATGCCATACATCCCAGTAATGGCTGTCGCCAAGATGCGTAGTAGAGCTGTTTTTAAAGCACTCGCTTCCCTCATACACGCCTCCGCCTGTGCTGGGAGAGGACGGCCAGTAGAACAGGTCTGTGTTACAGATTTCGAGCGCACGCGGTATCACTCCGTACTCAAACAGCTTGCGGTAGCACTCCTTTGCCTCGGGATCGTGGGGAACTCCCCAGCCCTCCCACATGGATTCTATCTCATTGTTGCCGCACCATAGCGCAAGTGAGGGGTGATTCTTCAGGCGACAGATATTGTCAAGGCACTCATAATATACGCCCTTAAGCTGTTCATCGCTGAAATCGTATGCCGCGCAGGCAAACATGAAGTCCTCCCACACCAGCAGACCAAGACGGTCGCAGATATCAAAGAAAAAGTCCTCGGGATAGTAGCCGCCGCCCCATACTCTCACCATGCAGCAGTTTGCCTCGCACATATCACGAAGAAGCTTTTCGGTGCGACTCTCCGTCACCAGTGGCAGCAGATTGTCCTGCGGAATATAATTTGCGCCGCGGACGAATATCTTTACGCCGTTTACGACAAAGCAGAATTCACGTCCGCCGTGACTGTCAGGCTCACGGCTGAGAGTCACACTGCGAAAGCCCACATTCATGCAGGCAGTTATCTCTCCCTGCTCCGTATGAGCGGTGAGCGAAAGCTCATGCATAGGCTGCTCTCCGTAGCCTCTCGGATACCATAGTTCAGGAGAATCTATCTCAAACACAGCAGGCTTGCCGCAAACGGTCTTCTTTGTCATGCCGAGGATGGATACGCTGACAGGCGCAGAGCTTTCCACGGGCTTTGATGTGCCGTTTTCCGCCGCACACAAAACAGGAGTTACTTCAAACGTAAGGTGCGAATAGTCTTCGGAGAATATCTGCTTTATGTCGGTACGAAGCTCGTATACGCTTTCACGCAGCTCCACATCACGGAATATTCCCATATCCGGGATAACTGCACCCCAGTCCCAGCCGTACATATAATGCGCCTTACGGATATGCGGAAAGCCTTCAACCGTGCTGTCCACTCCGTAGATGGGGCGCTCCTTTGCCGCACACTCCACATACTCCATGGGCGAAGCTATACGCACCTCCAGAGTGTTGGTCTCATGCAGCTTCTCACCCTTCAGTGGAAAACGCCAGGTGCGGTGCATATTATCGCAATGACCTATCACCTCGCCATTGAGGATGATATCTGCTATGGTATCCACTCCGTAAAAGACAAGACAGGGCGAATCACATTCGGGCGCAGTAAATTCCGTAACAAATGAACAGCCTGCCCTGCATAATTCCGCTGCTACATACTGATTCTCTCCCACATAGAAATCGGGAGCTTCTCCCGTGTTTCTCAGCGTAGTAAGGCAGGATATCGGAATATCTCCGCAGGTGTATTCCTTTCCGTTATACAGCATGCGCCAGTTATCGTTTATCTTCATGGTGGTAAAGTCCTTTCGTTTTTTTCATATTATAGCATGACCGCGGAGCGAATGCTCCGCGAAACGGCGCAAGCCGTATGTCTGCGATAGCAGACAAGGGATATGTTTCAATAATAACACGCACGAATGGAAAAGTAAAACGCATTTTACACTTTCTCTGTGACAAAATGATCTCTTATATTCAGATCGTACTTCTTAATACATGACTGTATCGACCCGGTTTTTGGCTTTTTTCTGTAAACAAATTGGAATATCTATTATTATTTACAGCTCTTCTTTATTATTTCCAATCCCTTTTCCATTGCTATATCACGCCTTGACGCGAAATCTTCAGCAGTCGAGGCTATTCTCACATCAGGGGCAAATCCTTTATTGTAGATATCCTCGCCATTCTGAGCGATACACCTGCGCGTACAAATACGGAAAGAGCCACCGCTTTCCAGCTGTTCAAACAAAGGCTGCCCACTCGTTCCCGCTGTATTAGTACCTACAAACACCGCATCGGTATACATCTTCATTACATCAATAAAATCCTCTGCCGCAGATACTGTATACTCGTTCATCAGAACTACTATCGGACCGTTAAGTTTACCCGGAGCGTTATCAGAAACTACATCGCCTTTTTCTTTTACATAAAACATATTCCTGCCCATCCTGCAAGTCTTTATGCTTTCCTCATCATCAGCATATTTTTCTTGCAGCTCCTCAAGTGACAGTTCCTTGAGATCCTCTCTGAACACCGACAATGCTTTATATGTAGGCTCATAATGCTGAGTTTCCGCTATGCAGCTTTTGAATTCTCCGTTGATAAATAAAGCCGCGATTCTATCGGCATTTTCGGAATACCCACCGCAGTTTCCTCTTACATCTATGATATAGCCTGCGGCTTTATTAAGTTCTTCAAAATCGGAATAGATCTTCTCACACATAGAATGATCTTCAAATGA
>JAZNWG010000400.1:0-2986 GCA_045593225.1 Oscillospiraceae bacterium | reverse complement strand
CAGGGCAGAAAGATCGCTCTTGAGCCTATGAACCCTTATGAGCGCCGCATTATCCACAGCTGCGTTGCTGAGATCGAGGGTGTTTCCAGCCATTCCACAGGCGTTGAGCCTTACAGAAAGGTAGTTATCTACGCTGACAAGCCCAAGTACGACAATCGCCGCGGCGGCAGACGCGACAGAGGCGAGCGCGGTGACGCTAAGGCTATCAGAAACTACAAGTCCTCGGGCGGCTTCTCCACAAGCTTCGAGCGTGAGTACAAGCGCAGAGCTTATGAGCCTGACGAAACAACAAATGCAGGCGCAGGCGAGTTCTCCAGAGAAACAGTAGAGGCTGAGAGAAGCGCAACTCTCTATGGTAAGATCGAGATCTAAGACGGGCTGACGTTTTCAGAGAACGAAAAGTATTCAAAAGCGGCTTTTGATGATATCAGAGGCCGCTTTGTGTTTTACAGATGATTAAGGAGGTCGAAAATGGTTATAAGAAAAATGGAACGGACAGACATAAATGCATGCGCGCAGATCATGTGCAGCGTTTATAATAATGAAATGTGGCAGTGCCGCTGGGACGTAGGAACTGCTTCGGAATATCTTGCAGACTTTTTTGATATGAAGAAGTTTATCGGGTATGTTGTGGAGAATGACGGAGAGGTAGTCGGCGGAATATTTGCACACGAAAAAGTGTGGTGGAACAACAGCGAGGTCTATATAGAGGAGATGTTTATAAAGCCGACTTTGCAGAGGAGCGGCTATGGCTCGCTGCTGATAAAGAAGATCAGCGAATACATCAGCGAAAAGGGATTGGCTGGAATTACTCTATCTACGAACAGATACGCGCCTGCTCCCGCTTTCTATCGTAAGAATGGCTTTGTTGATTGTGAGCATGTTCTTTTTATGGCAAAGGAAATGTAAATGACAAAAGAAATGCCCCGCGTCATGTGCAGCGCGGGGCAAGAGGAGAGGTGTTATTGCCGAAGCCGAAGACCCGAGGGAAAACGGCTTCGGCATATAGTGTTCGGATTTTCCTGTTTGGAGATCTATATCAAGCCGCTGTTCGGCATTGAGTTAATGATACCCTACAAATGTGAAGCGGCGATCTCAAAAGTGTGAAAATTCGGGGAAGATTTGAAGAATATCGGCATTTCGGCGCTTTACATCGGAGGAATTTTGTGGTATACTATATACTATATTGAAAAAACAATGGCACCAAGTAATTTAGCGGCGTTTTTGCCGAGGAGGTATAAATATGTACAAGGAGTTTTCAAACAAGGTCTCGGGACTTCAGCCCTCTGCTATCAGAGAGATACTGAAATTTACCGCTGACCCCACTGTTATCAGCTTCGCTGCGGGCAATCCCGCTCCCGAGGCGTTCCCCACAGACGTTATCGCAAAGCTCTCTGCCGATATCTTCGCAGAAGAGCCTATAAATGCGCTCCAGTACTCCATAACTGAGGGCTATCCCAAGCTGCGCGAGTGGCTCAAGGACGACCTTACAAAGCAAGGAATGTTCAAGGACGGCGATAATGTCATCATCACATCGGGCGCACAGCAGGCTATCGAGACTGTTGCAAAGATACTCTGCAACGAGGGCGATGTTATTATCTGCGAGGACCCTGCATTTATCGGCTCGCTGAACGCTTTCCGTTCCTACGGTGTTAAGCTTGTCGGCGTTCCCATGGACGATGACGGAATGATAATGGACGAGCTTGAGGCTGCATTAAAGGCTAATCCCACAGCAAAGTTCATCTATACTATTCCAAACTTCCAGAATCCCACAGGCAAAACAACGACTTTAGAGCGCAGAAAGCAGATGCTGGAGCTTGCGAAGAAGTACGGTGTTTATATCGTAGAGGACAACCCCTACGGTGCGCTGCGCTTCTCGGGCGAGGACGTTGAGAATATCAAGTCTCTCGACGACAGCGGTCACGTTCTTTACTGCGGAAGCTTCTCCAAGGTGCTTGCGCCCGGTCTGCGTGTAGGTTATCTCCTCGGCGACAGCGAAGTGCTTGCAAAGGCTACTGTAGGTCTGCAGACAAGTACAGTGCATACAAACATCTGGGCACAGATGCTTACCTATCGCTTCCTTACAACAGTTGATTTTAATGAGCATATCGCTATGCTGCGTGACATCTACCGCAAGAAGTGCAAGCTGATGCTTGACGGCTTAAAGGCTCAGCTCCCCGAATTTATCCAGCTTACGAACCCTGAGGGTGGTCTGTTTATCTGGGGTACGCTCCCCGAGAAGTACGATATGAACGCATTCTGCAAGGAAGTAGTTCAGCGCAAGGTTGCGCTCGTTCCCGGAAATGCATTCTCCACCGATGAAAGCGCAGTTTCCCACAGCTTCCGAATGAACTTCTCCACACCCACCGACGAGCAGATCGTAAAGGGTGTTGAGATACTGGGCAAGGCTGCAAGAGAGATCCTTAAATAATGATGGCTGTCGATATACCTGCACCTGCAGGCGTCTCGCCATCCTTGAACACATGAAAGGAAAAACAACATGGACGAACAGAAAAAGAATATGCTGAGTCTTATTCAGCCTACAAATACTCCGCACCTCGGCAATTATCTCGGAGCAATGCAGAACTGGGTAAGAATGCAGAATGATTATAACTGCTATTTCGGTATTGCGGACCTGCATTCCATCACCGTAAGACAGGATCCCGTAAAGCTGCGCGCGCAGATCAAGGAGAGCTATGCGCTGCTTATCGCGGCAGGACTTGATCCCGAAAAGAGCACTTTATTCGTACAGGGTCACAACTGCCAGCACGCGGAGCTCAGCTGGATACTCTCCTGCTACACACAGTTCGGCGAACTTTCGAGAATGACACAGTTCAAGGATAAGTCCGCAAAGTACGCTGACAACATCAACGCAGGTCTTTTCACATATCCTGTGCTTATGGCTGCGGATATACTGCTGTATCAGGCTGATCTAGTTCCTGTAGGCGCAGACCAGAAGCAGCATCTGGAGCTTGCGAGAAACATC
>JAZNWG010000399.1:0-2346 GCA_045593225.1 Oscillospiraceae bacterium | reverse complement strand
ATTTGCCAAAGCTGCGCTTTAGTAAAACACCTGAATCATCACTGAGCTGATACTGTATAACAGCCTTTCTGCGATACATATCGGCACCGCTTATATGTACCATAGGTATAGCGATCAGCTCCTTCTTCAGCATAAAGGAGGGAATCAGATGTCCACCGAGCGTTATTGCCATAATACGCCAGATCTTTTTATTAGCCGGGAAGTGATCGTGCCGTATATCGTCGCTGTATCCCGGAATCGTGTCAAGTGGCACCAGTTTCATTACCGAGGCGATGATGTCCTTATTATTCTGTTCTTCATCACAATTGAGGAAAAAATCTGCTCCGCTCAGGATCTGATCGGCTGCACGCAGGATAACAGGTATATTGTCATATCTGAAGCGTGTCATCTGCTTTCCGATCTCAAAAACAAATCTTCTGATCATCTCCGAAAGGCTGTTGTTCTTATATAAGAGTATGGCAAGCGTTTCGTTGCGGAAAGAATAATAGTCCACAACAAAGCTTTCTTTCTTATCAAAAGCCTCGTGACGTACAGCGATTCCGTTCATGGTTATAACTTGGGTACCTTTGGGCTTTCTCAAGCCATATTCAATGTCATCAAACTTAATGAACAGCGGTAACGGTAACGCATTCTTCTCTATGATAGAAGTCGGCATGCATAAGCACCACCATGCGCCGTAATCCACGTCGCAGTTATTCAGATTATCAAGCAGTAATTCCTGAACACGTACATCATTTCCATGCTTCAGCGAAATGATCCTGCCGTCCCATTTAGCACCCAGTTCATGCTGAAACCAGGGGGTATCCAGTCGAAGCATAGCAGCGCTGAACCAGCTTTCTTTGTGTTCTTCGGAGAGCAGCGACATAAATACCGTCATCTGTTCGATCGTTTCAGAATGAAATTCCACATCGTCGTCCATAAGAATGACGTGTGAGTATTTACCGTCGTAGGCTTCAATAAGTCCCCTGGTAAATCCGCCGCTGCCGCCATAATTCTTATTGGGAAGCACGCTGACAAAATTATCTGAAAGCGTATCGCGGTCGAGCGTTTGTCCGTTATCTATGACAAAAACACGATCAATAAAGTTGAATTCAGATGATCTCAGTTGCTCTATGTTTTTCAGTATATATTTTTCGCGCTTGAATGTACAGAATGCAATGCAGACGTTGATATCACGACAACTGCATTCGGAGGAGTAAAATCCGTTGGTTATCTCGCATTCCGATAAAGCGGTTATTTTGGGATATATAAATCCATTTTGCGGTAGCGCTGACAGCTTTGCAGATACTGAGATATCTCCTTTTCCGTGAGCAGCGTCTATTATATGCTCGCAACCGTCAAAAACGCATAGCTGTACCAGCGCCTCGCCATTTATAGTGCAAGTAAATGTAATATCCTCCACACTTGTATAATCACGGTATCTGGTATAGGAAAAGCTGTTGTAATAAGTATCGAAAGACACGATATCTGTATCCGCAAGCGAAACATCTCCCCGATAATAAAGATCAGGATATTCTGTATCTATGGGTAAGATCAGTTTTTGAAGAATCATTTTACTGCCTTTCTATGCCTTACTTTGTTTTTTAAATTTATGACAGTCATGTAAGTTGGTCTTATTCCGATCGAGGCAAGCACCAGAAATATCGGCATGAATTGTATAAGATACCGCCCATCTGCTTCCCGGAACATAAAAAACAGAAATGCGCCGAAGATCGTGAGCAGCATTACCTGATAAGGCTTTGATCTTCTGTGCTTTATTCCACAGATCAGAGCCAGCAGAAGAATTGCAGCATAGAATCCTTGACTTGCCGCCGACACATTCAATGAATATAGTGTATCAGAGCTCCTCAATATTATCTTGTATATACTCGTCAGCCCGAACAGCATTCGTACAGGTCGAACCGAGTGACACTACCTTTGCAAAATGTGGGTCTTCGATCATTGCGACTATCTCGAGAGGCATATTCTTATCAAGCATCGTTGCATAGGAAAATAAATCCGTATAATCAACGCTATCGCGGGGGTGTGGTTTTACAACCAGCTTCAGATTGCCAATATGTTTTTTGGCTAGCCTCAGGTATATTTCAATTTGCTTTGCTTCGTCATCCAATATTCTGTCCACATATAGCGGCTGAGTGAGGAGCAGCATAGAATTCCTGTCATCCAGTTCGGGAATGTCCTTCATAAAAATATTTTTGAGCGTTTTTATGTCGGTGTCACTAAGCTTGTCGAACATAGGCTTTCTGGGTCGCTCAACCAGCTTGTTTTTCGCCAAATGCTTTATCTGCACTCCATCTATACTGTTGACCTCAACGCTTTTTGTAAATCTGTCATATCCGCAGAAAG
>JAZNWG010000398.1:0-2150 GCA_045593225.1 Oscillospiraceae bacterium | reverse complement strand
GGGAACTGTGATAACAGCCTCTGTTACTGTTTCACCAAGATAAGCCTCTGCGTCAGCCTTCAGCTTCTGCAGGATCATCGCGGAGATCTCCTGAGGAGTGTACTTCTTGCCGTCGATGTCTACCTTGTAGTCAGAGCCCATGTGGCGCTTGATGGAGATAACTGTCTTGTCGGGGTTTGTTACAGCCTGATTCTTTGCAAGCTGGCCAACAAGACGCTCGCCGTCCTTTGTGAACGCTACGACAGAGGGAGTTGTTCTGCTACCCTCGGGGTTTGTGATAACTACGGGCTCGCCGCCCTCGATAACGGATACGCACGAGTTTGTAGTACCTAAGTCAATACCAATGATCTTTGCCATAATATATTCCTCCATTCTTTTGTTTGCGGCTTACACCGCGGTTGTTGTGAATGTTTTTTGCTGTTTATCAGTTAACGACTGCTACCATAGCAAATCGAATAACTCTGTCGCCAATCTTGTAGCCCTTTGCGAATGTTGTGGCTACCATACCGCTTTCGAGCTCGTCGCTCTCAACTCTCTGCACCGCCTGATGCATTGAGGGATCAAACATCGCACCGTCGCTCTCTATCTCCTCAACTCCGAGCTTCTTAAGTATCTCAAGGAAGCTGTCGTCGATCATCTGAACGCCCTGCTTGTATGCAGCGTCTGTACACTCCGCCTCGAGCGCTCTTGTGAGATTGTCCATGACAGGTAGAAACTCCTTTACCACATCAGTTATGATGATGGGGCGAAGCTCCTGCTTTTCTCTTGCCACACGCTTGCGGAAGTTGTCATACTCCGCCATGGTGCGCATCAGCTGATCCTTTACCGCAATGAGCTCGTCTGCCTGCTGCTGTTCGGGAGTCTTTTCCTCGGTGATCTCGACCTCAGCGGACGCTTCTGCGTTCTCTGCCTCAGCGATCTCATCGAGATCTATCTTTTCCTTCTCCTGTTCATTTGTCGCCATTCTGTTCTGCCTCGCTTTCTATCTGTTTAAGCTGCTCGCTCTCCTCCTGCTCGGACAAAAGCTGAGTAACCTTGTTTGTGAAGTATTCTATATATGGGATTATACGGCTATAGTCAAGTCGCATCGGTCCGATGACTCCCAGTGTTCCCGCGGGCTTTCCGTCCTTGTAGTAGCTTGCGCTGACGAAGGTTGAGTTCGATATTGCGAACGTGCCCTCTTCTGCGCCGAACTTTATGTTTATTCCCGAAAACGCGCTGTCAAGGAGCATTGAAAGCTCGTTCTTCTTTTCGAGGAACTTCATCACGTCCACCATCGGGAATTCCTGACAGCTAAGCAGATTGTGCTCGCCCTTTACCTCGATACTGTCGCGCATCGCCTCGTTTGACAGCTCACACACCGCGTAAAGCAGCGGAGAGAGCGTAAGCATGTAGCTTCCGAGTGCTTCGGAAAGCTCCTCGATATACTCATCGGACATGTTTGCGAGATTCACGCCCTGCAGGTGCGAGTTCACAAATCTTGTGAAGAACTCCATCTGCTCGTGCGAGAGGTCGAACTCCATTCTGCAGACACGGTTCTTAACCTCACCATTTGAGGTGATAAGCAGCAGAACGTACATTCTCTTTCCTGTCGGGATAACGTCAACCTTTGTTATCACAGAAAACTGCGATACATGGTTAGTTGAGAACGTTGCACACTTGGTAATCTCTGCAAGCGCCGCCGAAGCATTCTTTATGATGTCCTCATCAGTCACCGCGTCATCAAAGATACGGTCGTCAAAGTCTGCAAGCGCCGCTGCGTTTACAGGCTCGGGGCTCATCAGGTTGTCGATATAAAAGCGATAGCCCTTGAACGTAGGCACCCTGCCTGCCGAGGTGTGCGGGTGGTCAAGGTAGCCCTCCTGCTCCAGCACAGCCATCGTGTTTCTTATCGTCGCCGATGAAACATTTATGTCAGGCTTCTGCGAAAGCAGCTTGGAGCCGACAGGCTCGCCCGTTTTTATATACTCGTCAACAATAGCTGCGAGTATCTTCATCGCTCTGCTATCCACAGCGCACCTGCCTTTCCATACCTTACCGAAGCAGCTTTAGCACTCGCCGCTTATGAGTGTTAGCACTCAACATCTCTGAGTGCTAAGTTATAATAACATATCTTTCCAAAAATGCAAGTCCTAAATGCATATTTTCCG
>JAZNWG010000397.1:0-5094 GCA_045593225.1 Oscillospiraceae bacterium | reverse complement strand
CGAGGTATGTATCGTTTTGTTCACGCGGTCGTTGTCGTTTGCGCCCATGTAGCGCGAGGTCATTACATTAGCGCCCGTTGAAAGTCCGAGGAACAGGTTGGTGATGAGGTTTACGAGCGACGATGTCGAGCCTACCGCGGCAATGGAGTTCTGACTGCCGAAGTTTCCCACGACGATGATATCCGCAGCGTTGAACAAAAGCTGCAGAACGCTTGATAACATCAGCGGAAGCGTAAGCTTCAGAAGCTTCGGGAGTATCGCGCCGCTGCACATATCTATCTCATATTTTTTTACTGCCATTTTACGGCGCTCCTTTCTTTTGTATCAGTATCATCAGTATACGCCTATTCGGAAGAATAGTCAATATCAATATTTCACAAACTAAAGCGCGCGGAAATCACCTTTTTTGACGGTAACAGCTCCTTGAAAAGCACAGATTTCGACAACAAAGTGTATAATCGGGCTATAATATTACTATAAGTTTCTGATTATCGCATGAATAAAGCGGAGCATAAACTCCGCTTTTATCTTTATTACATCATTTCAATACAACGCTCGTCTGTGCGCCGAGGGTAAGCTGTGAGCCGTCAAGGCTTGCGTCACCGCTTCCGACTGCTGCAGCCACCTCGCTGAAGCTAAGCTCTGTCGCCTGCGAGAGGTCAACGGTTATCGGCTCGGCAGTGGAGTTGTGCAGCACCGCAACGCTGCTATCACCGAGCGTTGAAACAAATCCGCCGAGGTTAGTTCCATCGAATCTCAGCGCCGTAAACTCGCCGCCCGATATCTCGGGGAACGCCTTTCTTATCATGATAAGCTTTTTATAGTGGCTGAACAGGCTGTCGGGGTCTTTAAGCTGCGCTGCGACAGTGCCGTTGTTCTGCTTGTCGGCACCGTAGGTCGCGCCCTCGGGGTCGGACGCTGTATTGCCATCGCCCCACAGCATAGCAAGTCGCCTGTTTGCATCGGTGTTTGCCGAGCCGCGCGAGCCCTTCATGCCTATCTCCTCGCCGTAGTAGATGAACGGCGCTCCGGGCAGCAGCAGGTAGAGGCTTGCCGCCATTTTCATCTCGCCGCTTGCGACAGTGAGGAAGCCTGCCGCCCTGTCCATGTCATGGTTTGTGATGAACGGCACCAGAAGCGCGTCGCCGTTTGCGGAAAGCTCGTTCAGGCGGTTCTCCACATAGGCGGTATAGACGTTGACATCGCCGCCCTTTGCCGCACAGGCTATCTCGCCGCCAAGCTGTGCCATGGTGAAATTGAAGCAGCTGGTAGCGCCGGTGTACGGCAGCGACACAGAATCGTGCGCCCATACCTCGGCAACGGTGAAGATGCCCTTGTATTTTGCCTCTAAGCCGCCGATGTAGCTGTTCCAGAAATCTATGTTCTTCTGCTCCTCGCCGAGGAAGATATACTTTGCTGCATCAAACCTGAAGCCGTCCACGCCCATATCGAGGTAATGCTCCGCGATGTCCGTCACAGCCTGCACAACAGCCGCGTTATTGAAATCAAGCTCAGGCATATCGCCCGAGAAATTGCATTCGTAGAACTGCTCTGTGCCGCGTATCGCATTGAACACCTTGCCGTCCGCCGAAACAGACTCTCCGACAGAATAGAAGTCGTGATACTCGCTGTCGGTGTCGCCTGTCTTACGTGCCTCGGTAAATGCCTTGAACCACTCGCAGCGGTCTGATGTGTGGTTTATCGGCAGGTCAAGGATAAGCTTCACGCCGCGCTCGTGGCAGAGTGCGATAAGCTCCTTGAGGTCGTCCTCGGTGCCGAAGTCTTCGTCTATCGCGTAGTAGTCCTGCACGTCATACTTGTGGTAGGACGGCGACTTGAATATCGGCGAGAGCCATATTCCCTCGACGCCGAGGCTGTAGCCCGAGTTCGGATTGCCGTCATTGAGGTAGTCAAAGCGCTCTATAATGCCGCGGATATCGCCTGTGCCGTCGCCGTCCGAGTCAGAGAACGAGCCGACGAATATCTCGTAGAAAACGCGGTCGTTGCCCTCGGTGGGGGCGTCACAGCGCAGCGCCTCGGTGAACACGCTTACTTCGCCTGTTACGGGCGGCTCGGGAACGCTTTCCTCCGATGTGGTATTGCTGCTGCCGCAGCCGCAAAGCATTGTCGCTGCTGTAAGTGCGCTCAGCACTTTTGCTATATGCTTATTCAAAAATATCATCTCCGTAAATTGATGTTGAAGTAATTATACCGCAAAAAGCTGTTGCTGTCAATCGTCATGCTTTTCTGTCACCCTTTTTGGTGGCGCGAATATTATGTAGTAGCGCATAGACAGTAAGGGGGTGACAGCAGTGCGCAGACGAAGGAAAAACCGCGGCGGCAGGTGCGCTACTCTTGCACTGATAGCGTTTTTCGGTGCGCTGATGTGCATAGCGTTCTTTTCGCTGAAGTTCCTGCTTTTTGTCGTAGCGCTGCTGTTTATCATACTGGGACTGTGTCTGATAAGGCTTTGAAAGGAGTTACATATGAAGATAGTCGTAGTTAAGAGCCCGAAGCTTTTTGCAGGGCTTCTCAGAGCGATGTTCGGCATAAAGAAGCAGCAGCCGACGGACTGAATTTTTTACGGGGGAGCCACGCTCTCCCATATTTTTTTATAAAAGGGCTTGCAATTTTGCTATGTTCATGCTATAATGTATTCAGTGAACGGAGGTAATTGCTGATGTATAAGGTTTCATTTACGGGGTATCGCCCCTCAAAGCTACCGTTTTTCGGCGAGGACGATCCTTTGTGCACAGATCTGAAAAAACGCATTTATGATACTGTTGTAAGTCTCGCGGACAGCGGTGCGACAGAGTTCTATACAGGCATGGCGCTGGGCGTTGATATGTGGGGAGCAGAGGCGGTGCTGAAGCTTCGCGAGAGCCGCCCTGAGATAACGCTTACCGCGATGATACCCTGCCGCGGACAGGAGGCTAAATGGAGTGCTGCCGATCAGCGGCATTACCACGATATATTGTCGCAATGCAATAAGGCGATCTGTATAAGCTCTGCATATACAAGGGATTGCATGCACAAGCGCAACAGGGCGCTTGTGGATATCTGCGATGTGCTGATAGCCGTTTATGACGGACAGAGCGGCGGCACGAAATACACCTACGACTATGCCAAGAGCCTGCGCAAAAAGATAATCGTAATTCCGCCGATAGCATAAAAATACGCCCCGAGTTTTTCTCGGGGCGCTGTGTTTCAGCTCCACTGATACTGCTGCAGTACGTTTGTGTAGATCTTGTTGTCGTCGCCGCTTATCTCAATGCCCTTGACATTGAACAGCTCGGACACGGTAACGAACTGATAGCCCTGCTCTTTAAGCATGGGAATGAGGGTGTCCAGTGCCTCAACTGTGGCGCTGTTGCCCTCTGCATCGTGCAGCAGGATAATATGGCCGTCCTTGACCTGCTTCATGATGCTGCGCCAGCGCATTTCTGCGGTGATCCTGTCCTCCCAGTCGTTGCAGCCGATACCCGATATGAACGGCACGTCGATATTGTTCAGCATATCGTCATTTACCGCGATATAGGGCGGACGGAAGAATTTTGAGCGCTCGCCTGTGATCTCGAATATCTTGTCGTCGGTGTAGGTGAACTCCGCGATTATCTCGTCAACTGTCATTTCTGTCATGTTGGGGTGGGACTTCGAGTGGTTGTTTATCTCGCAGCCCATGTCGTAAGCGCGCTTTACCACCTCTGCGGAGGCGTCATTGATGTTGTTTCCGATAAGGAAGAACGACGCTGTCACGTCATGCTTTTCCAGCATATCAAGCACCTGTACCGTTGTTGTGGTGTTGGGGCCGTCATCGAATGTAAGAGCAATATACTTTGTTTCCACGGGTACTTCCTCCTGTATCGTAGGCTCGGTTGCAGTAGCTTCGGCGGTCGTGGTCGTTGCCTCGGTCGCTGCGGCAGTTGTTGCCACAGTGGTCTGCTGCGCTTCCTCGGTGATATCCGAGGCCTCTGCGCTTTGTGAGGGCTTTGCCTCAACTGTACCGTCAACGCTGACTACTGTCGCACTTCCGCAGCCTGTAAGCATAAGCGCCGCAAGCAGCAGCGCGATGAATTTTGATGCCTTTCTCATTTCTTATCCTTTCAGTCCTCTGGACTGTCTGTCCATGTCCTCAACGACGATATCGTATATCTCTCCGAGGGTTGCGCAGTATTCAAGCACCTTCCACGGCTCGTTGGTGTGATAGTGGATCTTTATGGTGTCTTCGTCACCCACTGCAAGCAGGCTGTCGCCCTTGAAGTTCTTCACGAAGTAGTCGTAGACAACGTCCTCGTCAAGGTCTTCGCCGTCTATAAGCAGCTGTGTGTCGTATCTGAATTCAAGCATGATTTTTTCCTTTCCGTTATATGGGTAGGGCGGGCTGCCTTCAGCCCGCCGCATATTTTTATTTTACTACGATATTAACCAACTTGTTCGGAACAGCTATCTTCTTCACGATAGTCTTTCCGTCGGTCAGCTTCTGTACCTCGGGCAGGTCGAATGCCATCTTCTCCAGCGCCTCTCTGTCGGAGTTTACAGGCGCGTCAAAGCGAGCCTTTACCTTGCCGTTGATCTGAACAACGATCTCAACAGTGTTGTCGATGCACTGAGCCTCGTCGTACTCTACCCACTTCTGCTCGTTCAGCACGCCGCCGAAGCCCATTGTTTCAAACAGCTCCTCTGTGATATGGGGAGCAAAGGGGTTCAGCATGATGAGCAGATCGCGGTACTCAGCCCTTGTGAGAGAGCCGATCTCGTCGATCTGGTTGATAAGACCCATCATTGCTGCGATAGCTGTATTGAAGCGCAGGTTCTCGATGTCCTCGGATACCTTCTTTATTGTCTTGTGGAAGGATGTTTCAAGCTTCTTTGAATATTCGTCCCCATCGGTTACGATTTCCTGAAGATTCCATACACGGTCAATAAATCTCTTACAGCCCTTAAGTGAATTCTGTGACCAGGGAGCTGCTTTTTCATAGTCGCCCATAAACAGAACATAGCTTCTGAGAACGTCTGCACCGTATACATCAACAACATCGTTGGGGTCAACAACGTTGCCCTTTGACTTTGACATCTTGTCTCCGTCAGGTCCTA
>JAZNWG010000396.1:0-7121 GCA_045593225.1 Oscillospiraceae bacterium | reverse complement strand
GCCGTCTGCGCCAGTTCCCGAGCCGTCTGCACTCTCTCCCGTGCCACCCGACAGCACGACTGCAAGGACGATCGCGATGACTGCAACAAGCGCCACCGCCGCTGCAATTATAGGGATAAGCTTTTTCTTCTTGTCCGAGGTCTCGCTGCCCTTTGCAGGCTGAACAGGGATCTCCTGCTGTACTGCAGGAGCGACAGGCTTTGCCTGCTGTACAGGCTGAGGCGGTACTGTCTGCAGCACAGGCGCGCTCTGCTTCACAGGCGCGCTGCTCTGCCCTGTTCCCAGAAGCTCCATTACAGAGTGGCGAAGCTCACCGAACTTATAATCGCCGTTCTTTTCGTCAGCCGCTATCCAGTGCGAGGACAGCAGGTAATACTCAAACTCGCCTGAAAGCGGAGTATCATCTATCTTGTACGGGATCATCGGGATACCGCGTGCACCTGCAAGGCCAAGCTCCTTGGACACCTGCTTTGACTGCGCAGATCTCTCGCTGTATACTATAAGGAACACCTTTGAAGTGCTGATAGCGTTGTTTATCGCAAGCGCCCATTCAGTGCCTGCAGTGATATCTCGCGGCGCTATCCAGCAGCTTATGCCATTGGCTTCAAGGCCCTCGCAGATCTGCTCTGCTATCACATGATCCTTTGAGCTGTGGCTTAAAAATACATCTGCCATTTATCATTCTCCAATCATATTTATGATACTATTTTACAATATCCGACGCACAATGTCAATATCAGCCATGTAAAAACTCCCCGCCGTAACGGACAGGGAGCTTTTATGGTGTTATTATAGAATTACTTTCTTGCTACGATGAAATCGATCGCGCCGAATGTGAACTGCAGCTTGATAGCAAGGCCCTTGTCAAGAGTGATGCTGTCGTTGTGCAGGATATCCTGCGGCTCAAGATCAAGCTCGAGGTTCTTGTTGTTGGACATATTCACAGCAAACAGACCGTTCTGCAGGTTCAGGAACTCGCCAACGCACGCCTCTACAAACTCGTCTACCTCTTCAAACAGGCCAAACTCGTCGATGTCGCCGTCAGCGTCATCACTGGAGTCAACAGCGTAACGGGAAGCGAGGTTTATGAAAGCCTTATCGCCGCCACCGATAGCAGTGAATGCGGAAAGCTCGCCTGTAAGAGCCTGAGTGCTGATGTAATCATAGGAAACATCTGTCTTCTTTGCGCAGCCTAAAAGAGCAAAATCATCACCGATGAAGCGGATAAGGTTCTTTGTAAGCAGCATTATGTAGTCAACATAGAAATCCTTGTCGGGATCGTATTCGAGATCGAAGATAGTAACGATATCCTTGATGAGCGCAGCATCGTCGGAATTGTCATCGCCCTTGAAGGAAGCTGTAGCCTTGTACTCTGCAAGAGCATCAGCAAACTGTGTATTGGTAAGATAGCCGAGGTCGATGAGAGCCTGTCCGAGTACGATATTTGCAGTCTTCTGCTTAGCAAGCAGCGCCTCTACATTATCTCTTGTGATAAAGCCCATTTCAACCGCGATATCACCGATACGCTTGTCAACACGCTTCTGCTCCTCGTGAACGAGGTCTACCTGCGCCGCTGTCATAAGACCTGCGTCGATAGCCAGCGCACCGAGCTTTACTCTGACGTTGTTCTTCGCCTCAAGCGCAGCACCCAGCTGCTCAGCGGTGATTATATTTTTGTTAAGCAGAAAATGTCCGAATAACTGTGTAAACATATTATTTATCTAACCTTTCTAAATTCTTTATTCCCCGTAGGCTACGCTCATAGATCAGCCTGTGATCTTCGCGATGACCTTCTTGACGTCCTCTTCCTTTACAGGCTTCTGCAGGAACTCAAATGCACCTGCCTTTATAGCGTCAACAAGATGGCTCTGTGTACCGATAGTGGAAGCCATGACTACCTTTGCGTCAGCGTCGGACTCCTTGATCTCCTTGAGAGCGTCAAGACCTGTCTTGCCGGGCATTACGATGTCCATAAAAACTACATCGGGCTTAAGCTCTTTATACATATCAACAGCCTGAATGCCGTCCTTTGCCTCAGCCACCTCTGTAACGCCAAGCTTTTTCAGTGTATCGCCAAGCTTTTTTCTTACGAGAATAGAATCGTCACAGATCAGAACCTTAATATCAGAAATATTCATAATCCATATCCCTTTCATGTTTGCATAGTAATGCATAACTGCACTTCTACATTATACAACAATGGTAAAAAAAATACAATAGCTTTTGAACATTTTCGTAAAACAAAGCCAACAGAGATGATGATATTTGTTGAATTTGCACAATCAAGTTCTGCAAACAAAGTCCGTTTTATCCTTGTATTATGAGCGATATTATGATACAATTAACAAAACAAATGATCGGAGGTCATTTCTATGGAGCTTTTCCGCGATAATTCACTTTCACCGCAAGAACGTGCCGAGGCACTTTGCGATACACTTTCCACCGAGCAGCAGGCTGAACAGCTGCGCTTTGACGCGCCCGCCCTGCCCTCTGTCGGACTTCCCGCCTACAACTGGTGGAACGAGGGCCTGCACGGAGTTGCCAGAGCAGGCACAGCAACGGTATTTCCGCAGGCGATAGGTCTTGCCGCTGCGTTTGACGCTGAGCTTATACAGGACGTTGCAGAGGTCATATCTGTCGAAGCACGCGCAAAATACAATGCCGCGCAAAAGCAGGGCGACTGTGATATCTATAAGGGACTTACCCTGTGGTCACCGAACATCAATATCTTCCGTGATCCGCGCTGGGGCAGAGGTCATGAGACCTACGGCGAGGACCCATTCCTGACCGCAAGGCTGGGCGTTGCATTCGTAAAGGGACTTCAGGGAGAGGGCGAGTATCTGCGCACCGCCGCTTGTGCAAAGCATTTTGCCGTTCACAGCGGACCCGAGGCATGCCGCCACGAGTTTGACGCGCAGCCCTCTGCCAAAGACATGGAAGAGACTTATCTCCCTGCGTTCAGAGCGCTTGTGGAGGAGGCTCATGTTGAGGGCGTCATGGGCGCCTACAACCGCGTAAACGGCGAGCCTGCCTGTGCAAGCAGATTTCTTATGGATAAGCTGCGCGAATGGGGCTTTGACGGATATTTCGTGTCCGACTGCTGGGCGATACAGGACTTCCACCTGCACCACCATGTCACAGAAACTCCTGAACAGTCCGCGGCACTTGCACTGAAGCTCGGCTGCAATATAAACTGCGGCAGCACCTATGTAAAGATACTTTCTGCACTGGAACAGGGTCTCATCACGCCCGAGGATATCCGCAGAAGCTGCGTTGCCGCTATGAGAACGCGTATCCGCCTCGGACAGCTTGACAAGACCGAGTTTGACGATATTCCCTACTCCGTCATCTCCTGCAAAAAGCACAAGCAGACGGCGCTTACGGCTGCGGAAAAATCCGCTGTTCTGCTTAAAAACAACGGTATACTTCCGCTGAAAAATTCCGAGGAGCTGACGCTTGCAGTAATAGGTCCTAACGCTGACAGCCGTGCCGCGCTTGTCGGCAACTACAACGGCACTGCCGACCGCTATGTGACGTTCCTTGAGGGTATTCAGGACGCATTTTCGGGACGTGTTATCTATGCTGACGGCTGTCACCTGTTCAGTGAACGCACAGAGGGTCTTGCGCAGGCAGGCGACCGCTATGCCGAGGCTGTTGCGGCAGCCGAAAACTCGGATATAATCATCGCGTGTGTTGGACTTGACGCATCTTTAGAGGGCGAGGAGGGCGACACAGGCAATGCCTACGCTTCGGGCGACAAGCCTGACCTGTATCTCCCCGAAAGCCAGCGAAAGCTACTCGCAAAGCTCAGGGCGACAGGCAAGCCGCTGGTAGTCGTTCTTGCTTCGGGAAGTGCGATAAATATTGAAACAGACTGTGACGCGCTGCTGCAGATGTGGTATGCGGGTCAGAACGGCGGCAGAGCGCTTGCGAAGCTCCTTTTCGGCGAGGTATCGCCCACTGGCAAGCTGCCTGTTACATTCTATAAGGACAGCGACAAATTCCCCGATTTCGAGGACTACTCCATGAACGGCCGCACCTACCGCTACTGCGAAGCGGACAATGTGCTGTACCCCTTCGGTTACGGTCTGTCCTACGGAAGCTTCCGCTGCGAAGACCTCACCTACTCCGACGGTATCGCAAGGCTCACCGTAACTAATGACGGCGCTGCAGCCGAGGACGTTATCCAGCTGTACATCAGGGGCTACGGCGAGAATGATGTGCCGAATGTCAGCCTTTGCGGCTTCAAGCGTGTTTATCTCAGCTGCGGCGAGAGCAAAGATATAGAAATACCTGTTCCCTGCTCCGCGTTTGAGACAGTGGACGAGAACGGCGTGCGCAGCGTATCGGGAAAGCGCTTCACGCTGTACGCAGGCACCTCACAGCCCGACGAGGTGAGCAGAGCACTTACAGGCGCTTCTCCCGCAGAAGCGGAAATTTTGCTGTAAGGGCTTGACAAAGCGTGAAAATTGTAGTATACTAGTGCATGGACTGAAAGGGGAGCTCCCGAGGCGGGGCTGAGAGTGTATCGCAGGATACAGACCCTAATACCTGATTCGGATAATGCCGACGTAGGAAAGAATGTTCTAAACCAGACATTTTGATGCGTGCTGATATCCGTCGGCACGCATTTTTTCGACCGACGTAACGAATACGGAATTCAGCCCGACGATCGCAAGGCGCCTGCGATCCTCGGGCATTTCTATTGAGTGTGCGTTTCCGAACTTAGTCCGAAAGAAAGGAAATTATTATGTCTGAAAATACAAAAAGTCACGCTAAGATAGTTGCGCTCGTTGAGGGCGCGGTAATGGTGGCGCTCGCCGCCGTATTAAGCTATATCCGTATATTCCAGCTGCCGTGGGGCGGCTCTATAACGCTGCTCTCCATGCTGCCGATATGCATTTACAGCATTCGTCACGGTATCGCAAGCGGCCTGTTTGCAAGCTTCGTATTTGCGCTTATCCAGTTCGGTCAGGGTGTTATGGACGGACTGTTCGCCTGGGGCCTTACTCCAGTTATGCTGATAGCCTGCATAATGCTGGACTACATAATGCCGTTTACTGTGCTGGGTCTCGCAGGAGTGCTCCGCAAAAAAGGCACTGTCGGCTGGATAGCAGGCACCGCAGGAGCTGTCGTGCTGCGCTTTATCATGCACTTCCTCAGCGGTATCGTCATTTGGCACAGCTTCGGTGAGCTGTGGGAGGGCTTCTCCACCGACAACGAGATACTTTACAGCCTGCTCTACAATGGCTGCTATATGCTTCCCGAGCTTATCTTCACCCTCGCAGGTGCGATAGTGCTGTTCAAGGTTCCGCAGACGAGAAAGCTTTTGCTCAACAACGGATAAATACAAAAGACCGCCGAGGGCTTGCCTCAGCGGTCTTTTTTGACCGAATTCACTTCGGTCAAAAAACACTTATATCCGCGCAACTGTGCAAGTTGAATGCATAGCATTCAACGCAGTGCGGGCAGCGCGGATGTTTCGGCGGAAAGTCCTTCAGGACTTTTCGACGTTTTTTACTTGATAAATACAAATTCAGAAAGCTGCAGCAGATGTCTGCCCTTCATCTCGCCTGCAAACCAGCCCTCGTAGCCTGCCTCTACCCTGATGTACAGCGCGTGTCTGCCTGTAACAGCCTTTACCCTGCCGCCGATAACGGAGTCGTTCTCGCCGAATTCGATAACACCTATCTCCTCGCCGTCCTCGCTGTCAAGAAGGATATGCAGTCTTCCGCGGCTTCCCATGCCGCGTATCTTCATGCGCACCTGCATGGTCTTTGAGGAATAGTCCTCGCCGAAGTCGAAGTACTTCCAGCCCATAACACAGCCGTCAGTGATACTGGTCACAACGCGCTCGAAGATGTTGAGCTCGGTGATAAAGCAGCCGCCCTTTAAAACGCAGGCTGTTTCGGCGGGAGTAACCTTGTAAGGGTTGAGGTAATCCTCAAAACCGAGCGAGGTCATCTCTACCTGCGGGATAGTGCCGTCAGGGAGTATCTCTATCTTCTCCACACAGCCGCGGCGCGACATGATCGTGCCGTTTGTCATGCGGTGGTAGAAGATATACCACTGACCGTTGATATTGCAGATAGAGCCGTGGTTGTTTCCGCCGGGATAGTCAATACCGTTGTCAACGATCGTTCCGCGGTATGTGAAAGGTCCTGTGGGCTTGTCGGAGGTAGCGTAGTCAAGACAGCTGCCGCGCTGGGGCGAATAAATCATATAATAGGTATCGCCCACCTTGCGGGGAGAGCACGCCTCGAAGAACTTATGCGGCGCTTCGACGGGGATTATGTCAGGCTGATATGTGCCGTCCACCATCTCGTACATATTGGGCTTCAGCTCGCACATATAGCTGCCCTGATAGCCGCAGTATACGTACACTCTGCCGTCATCGTCAACCAGTGTTCCCGGGTCGATGAAGGTGCCGTCGTCGTAGTGCTTCTCAACGTTGTACTCGTACCTTGAAAGCAGCCTGAACGGGCCCTCGGGTCTGTCAGCAACGCCGACACAGCCCTTTGCACCGACTATGTAAGCATAGAGGTAATACTTCCCCTCGCGCTCAACAACATCGGGAGCGAAAAGCAGATTGTCTGTCCAGTCAACATCGGAGGGCGCATCAACGCCGTCTCTTGTACGGAAGATATCGCCATGGCAGGTCCACTCGTTAAGGTTGTTAAGGGGTGCAGACCACACCTTCAGCTTGTAATCGCAGAAATCTATCGAGTCAACTCTGTCATGAGAGCCGTAAACATAGACTCTGTCGCCGAAAACTCTGGGCTCACCATCGGGAATATACTCCCACGTGGGAAGATAAGGATTTGCCATAATGTCACCTCATAATTTCATCAGTATAAAGCTATTTGTTGTTATAATTCTAGCACATAAAGCGCAGTAATTCAACAACAAAACCGACAATTAACAGCACAAAAATGACATACAGTAACCCTTAAGCTGAAATTGCATAAAATAAATCAAGAGCGTATGCTCCAAGACAATCAAGGAGGACTTAATATGGCAATCTTTTTTAATCAGGCGACGCTGTCGTATAACGATACCGTCACCAATTCAAATATCGTCACAGGCGAGATCATAGGCGCGCTTTCCGCAGCCAAGACCGC
>JAZNWG010000395.1:0-2913 GCA_045593225.1 Oscillospiraceae bacterium | reverse complement strand
TGAAAACACGTCGGTATATTGATGATATGGGAGCATAGTATGAATGATATAGAATGGCTTTTCTTTGACCTCGGCGGTGTGATAATGGACGAGACGCGATCGTGGGAGGACAGGATACTGCGCACCTGCGAAAAGCATGGTATCGCACCTGATGTTTTCCGCTCTGAAATGGAGAAGGCGGCAAGGGCAGATCTCCACGAATACCGTGGCGCACTTGAAAGCTTCGGAATAAGCTTCGGCGAGAAATGGAACTCGGAGTTCATAACGCCATATCCCGAGGCTAAAGAGGTGCTGTCCGAGTTGAAAAAGCGATACAAACTCGGCATTATAGCAAACCAGCCCCTCGACACGCGAAAGCGAATGGCTGAAGAATGGGGACTTTCCGAGCTTTTTGATCTGATGATAATTTCTGCTGAGGTCGGTTTTTCAAAGCCTGACCCGCGGCTTTTCAAAGAAGCGTTGTACAAAGCGCAGACTACTGCTGACAAATGTGTCATGATAGGCGACAAGCTTACAAACGACATCGCGCCTGCGAAGACACTGGGCTTTAAGACGGTGTGGGTAAGGCAGGAATGGGGCGGCTTGCAGACCGTCACAGATGACAGTATGGAGCCTGATTTTACGGTAGATAAACTTACAGAATTGATTGAGCTGCTTCGGTGAAAGGGTGAACGCTATGAAGCTACGGCTGGTTTCCATAATTGCGGCTGCTATGCTGCTTGTCGGCTGCGGCGGTGCGCCTGAAAGCGGCGATGCGAGCGAAAAGCCTGAATCCACCACTACCGCTACAACTACCGCAGCGACAACAACTACTGCCACGACCTCGGCGACTGAGCCTACTGTCACAGAGCAGAGCAGCGGCGGACTTGCGCTTGACGGTGTCGTGCTGACCGAGGAGCAGAAAGAGCTTAGAAAACTTGTTTCGGGCGCAAAGGATTACTGCGATTTCGAGGAGCTTGGAGTTAAGCTGACGGCAAACAGTGGCTTTGCGGATAAAATGCGCCAGATGTGCGGAGCGGCTCCCGACAGCACATGTTCTCCCATAGGCTGTGACGAAGAATTTTTCTATTTCGAGGTCAGCTTTTTGACAGGAGATCCTGTTTATGATGACTTCTACAACGAATATGATCGTTACTATTTTGAGCTTAATTGCGACAGCGGCGATATTGCACAGATATATCACTGCTCCGGCGAGGACGGAGAATTAAGAGCGATCGCGATCAGCAAGGATGCAATTCTGCTGGTTCCCATCGAATACTATTATTGGCTTGATCTGAACCAATATTATTATGAGTATGGTGGCGATTACTATGAGCAGCACGATGGCGAATGCAGGCTTATCCACCGAAATAGCGGTAACGAGAAAAGGCTGAAGTATGTTACCGGCAGCGTTCTGATCGGAGATACGCTTTATTATGAGCGGTATACGCCGTCTGACATTGAAAACGGTATTGAGGAAAGCTATGACCTTTTCACCATGCAGATCACCGAGAAAAATGCCATTGAGAACAAAATAGAGTGGTATGATCTTACGACAGACTATCCTCATAGTATCGAACGCGGCGTTTATAATATTGTTTTCCGTACCTATGACGGCGGCTCGGTTTACCGCGCGGTTACGGACGGAGACTATATCACGCATGACGCCAAGGGGCGCGTACAGGATTTTGTTTTTGATACATATTACCATTGCTCCGCGGTCATGGAAAGCAATCTTCTCGGCTGGCGCTCCAGACTCAGTATATTCGACCGCAACGGAAACGAGGCACTGCTTACCATAGCGCAGACCGAGGAACATCCTGATATAAGGCTTCATGCAACGGAGGACGGCATTATTTTCCTCGAGCTTGCGGGAGAGCAGATAGTGCTTGTGGGAGAGAAAAACTGTTTCAACGATCTGAAAGCGGCTTTTCTTCCGAATGATGTATTTTCCGAGCATTACACCGTATATTACGACAACAACAGGCTATATTTCTATACCGACGGCGACGATAAGGAGCTGCTTGTCACGCTGTCGAGATGAGGTGAACGCTATGAAGCTACGGCTGGTTTCCATAATTGCGGCTGCTATGCTGCTTGTCGGCTGCGGCGGTGCGCCTGAAAGCGGCGATGCGAGCGAAAAGCCTGAATCCACCACTGCTGCGTCTGCGACTGCAACGATGCAAACGAGCACTGCGCCTGTCACAGCCTTGACTACCTCGCAGGAAAGTCCGTTATATACTGAGCAGACTTCGCAAGGCTCGCCTGTCGGAGGCGTAAGCCTTTCAAGCGAGCACGAGGAGCTGCGCAGCGTATTCAAAGGTGCGGACGGATACTGCGATTTTGAGGATATGGGGCTGCAGCTTACACATTGCACGGATATTGAGAAAAAAGCTCAGACACTGCTTGTACAGCAGGAGGATTTTGACGACGCCTACGAAAAAATCAGAATGGGCGGATTTGCGGCTGCCGATGACGGCTATTTTTATTTCTCGTTATCGGTGGCGTATGATGTCATCACGGATGGCCAGTATAGCTATTGGGATTGGACAGAGTATTACTTCTGCTGCGACTGCGATACAGGCGAGGTGACGCAGGTGCTTCTGCCCGAGGGCTATGAGAAAATAGTGGGCATAAGCGCAGATGTCATGGTGGTCGGAAATGGCGATCAAAATGTCATAGTACACCGCAAAAGCGGATTTACTCAGTCGCTGCCCGATGAGGCATGCAATATCGTAGTATGTGATAATGTGGTATTCTTCCAGTATCCGTCGCCTGATGAAGGAAAGTCGGGCTGGTTTACTACCGGCTGGTATACCGTAGATGAACATCACGCCGTTGAAGGCTCGACGGATATCTATGATCAGCGTGCGGTTACTTTCGAGGATATAGACGATGTTTATTATGAGGATTTAGACGATTTTTATTATCTTA
>JAZNWG010000394.1:0-3064 GCA_045593225.1 Oscillospiraceae bacterium | reverse complement strand
GTTACTTGATTTATGATAGGAATTGTAGTATAATATATAAGAATTAGCTATATTCCGGTTATTTGCGCGTATCTTTTCTGAAAGGAGTGACCTGCAGTGAGCGAAAAGCTTAACATCTGCCTTATGAACGATTCGTTCCCGCCGCTTATCGACGGCGTGGCTAACTGCGTTATAAATTACGCCAATGTTATCCAGGAGCAGCTCGGCACTGCGACTGTCGTTACTCCCAATCACCGCGACGCTCCCGAGGACGATTATCCTTTTGATGTTGTACGCTACAAGAGTATGCCGACAGAGAAATGGTGGGGCTACCGTGCGGGCTATCCGTTCAGCGTAAGAAGACTGGAGCAGCTGCGTGACAGCAATTTTGATGTGATCCACAGCCACTGCCCCTTTGCTTCCACTGTTATGGCGAGAGTGCTTCGTGAAAAGACAAATATCCCGATCATCCTGACATATCACACAAAATTCGATATAGATATCCGCCGTGCGCTGACTAACAAATTCCTTGCCGATTCCGCTATAAAGCTGGTTGCAGCAAATATTGCGGCTTGTGATGAGGTCTGGACAGTAAGCAAGGGCGCAGGCGAAAATCTGCGCAGTATCGGCTATGAGGGCGACTATGTCGTGATGGAAAACGGCGTTGATTTCCCGTGCGGACGCGCCAATCCCGATGATGTTGCTGAGCTTCGCAGGGAATACGGGCTTGTCGATGGAGTGCCTGTATTCATGTTCGTGGGCAGGCTTCTGTGGTACAAAGGAATAAGACTGTTCCTTGACGCGCTGAAGATGCTCTCCGAAAAGGGCATAAAGTATCATATGCTGATCGTCGGTGACGGCCTTGACCGTGACGAGATCGTAGCGTATGTTGACGAGCTTGGTCTTACTGACAATGTTATTTTCACAGGCGCGATCTATGATCGAGAGGATCTTAGAGTTTATTACACAGCAGGCGATCTGTTCCTGTTCCCGTCGCTGTATGATACCAACGGTATCGTTGTAAGAGAGGCCGCTGCGTGTGGTGTTGCTTCGCTGCTTATCGAGGGAAGCTGTGCCGCCGAGGGCATCACTCATGGCAGGACAGGCATACTTACGCAGGACAATGCCGAGGCTATCGCGGCAGAGCTTGAATTTGCGGCTTCGCACCTTGACGAGGTACGTCAGATGGGTCAGCACGCGATGGAAGAGGTGTATATATCGTGGGAGACCGCGATAAAGCGTGCGTATGAGCGCTATCTCGTGGTTGCCGATAACTGCAAGGCGGGTCGCACGCATCGACAGGAGAGCGTTATCTCGGAGGATTTCTTCTTCGCGATGAACCGCATGACTTCTGCAATACAGACCTTCCGCAGCCTTCCTGCAAATATCAAGAAGACAGGCAAGCGCTTCGGAAACAAGCTTCGCCGCCGTGAAAAGGCTCAGGAGCTGCCCGAGGATACAGAACAGCAGTCTGAAAATGATGAATAAAAAAGAAGCCGCAGCTCAGAGATGAGCCGCGGCTTTTCCATAAGGAAAATAAACGGTACAAACACAATTGGAGGAAAGCGGAGTGGGGAAGCTCCTTGCTTTCATGCTTTTATTTTAGCACAACAATTGTATCAAAGTAAGGATAGATAAAACGGCGCCAAAAAATGTCCTGCAATACTTGATTTATTTCTCAAAAAATGCTAGAATATATCTGTATGATTAAACCTTTTTCGGAGGATAAAAAAATGACGATCAAAACCTTTTACATCAATCAGGAAAAGACCGCATTCGTAAAGGCTTATATGCTGGACAATATCTCTGGACTTAAGTTCTGCGAGAAGCGCCCCGGCATAATCATCTTCCCCGGCGGCGGTTACGAGTTCTGTTCTGACCGCGAGGGCGAGCCTATCGCGCTGCAGTATCTCGCGCAGGGCTACAATGCGTTCGTTGTGAACTATACCTGCAATGCAAAGTTCCCCACATCGCTCATTGATGCTGCTTACACCTTCTACAAGGTGCGCATGAGAGCGGAGGAATTCGGTGTTGACAAGGAGAAGCTAGCTGTTCTCGGCTGCTCCGCAGGCGGACATCTTGCGGGCTGCCTTGCTACCATGTGGGGCGATGTGCAGATAACAAAGGCAATAGGCTGCGAGCCTGAGGACCTGCGTCCCAATGCGGCTATCCTGTGCTATCCCGTAATAAGCGGTGTTACAGCTCCCCATGAGGGCAGCTTCAAGGTGCTGCTCGGTGAAGAAGCAAGCCGCAGCGACCTTTCACGCCTTTCTCTCGAAAACCGCGTTACTCCGAAGACTCCCCCTGTATTCATCTGGACAACAGCAAACGACGACTGCGTGCCTGCGCACAACTCGCTGGTTATGGCAAAGGCCTGCATCTCCAATAAGGTGCCTGTTGAGCTGCATATGTTCGATGAGGGCCCCCACGGACTTTCCACCTGCGACAAGGCTACAGGCTGGCATGAGATGTTCTATCTCGACAACTGCCGCCGCTGGATCAAGCTTTCTGTTGAGTTCCTGAACAAGTACATGAACGTATAATCAAGAGGTGATCTTATGGCAGATCACGTTGGCTATGCTAAGGTAGATGACAGATACGGATTTTGTGCAAAGGGCACATTCCGCTGCCCGAAAAAGAAAGAGCCGCTTATGCTTGCCATAGTTGCAGCTGTGTATACTGCGTGCCTGCTGATCACGATCATAAATGCGGTGTTCGTCCTTACAAGTGATCTCAGCATGCCGATATTTGAGTACGATAAGAAGATAGAGGACTTTGCTCCTACCATTGATCTTCTGGTCGTGATATTGTCGGTGCTGCTTGTTGTACTGCTGACGGTAGCGGTAGTTATCGCAGTTATTATTATTACAAGCGGCAGGGAATACACCTATTTCGCAGATGAGATCAAGATGGTCATCTCCGATCCCGATGGTGTGAAAACAGTGTTCGAATACAAGGATATTGTATCTGTGACATACGAAAGGCTTACGCTGTTCAAAAGGCGGGAGCGTGGGTTTGATGTGTATATTGAAACGAAGTACCGCACTCACAATTATCAATATATCTATTCTGAAAACAAGCTCCT
>JAZNWG010000393.1:0-3186 GCA_045593225.1 Oscillospiraceae bacterium | reverse complement strand
GACGAGGTGTTCACTATCGGTGATGGTGCGGAGATATCCACAGTCGAGATGTACAATCCGCTTGTTACGGAGCAGATGATGACGTATCTCGGCTCTGCGTTTCAGGTGACGCCCTTCTACGGCGCTGATATCGAGATGCAGGGACTGCCTTTTCTTGAGGCTGGCGAGATAGCGGCGGTGGTGGATAAGGGCCTGATATACTTTATACATCTCAGTGAGATAGAGTATCACTATGACGGAGCGCTGACGGCGACGATCTGTTCCAAAAACAGGACCTATGCCGAAACAGTAGTGCACATGGACGACCTTGAGGAGCTTCTGCGAAGGCTTTCGCTCTCGCACAGCGTTGTGTGTATGCGAAGCGACAATGCGGAGCAGATAGTTATTGATACTCAGCCGCGTGTGGTTGCGGACTTCACGTTCACAACGGCGGCAGAGGCATTTGCTGAGCTTAATATCAGCATGAGCCTTTCTCAGAACAATGCAGACGGCATTAAATTCACCGTTTACATCAACAACTCCGACAGCGGACGTCACATCATACACACCTCGGACGAGTCGGGCGCAACGCTTGTGCATTTATATCATCTGCAGCCGTCGCTTGCGACAGGCGAAAACCGCATTTATGTAACCGCTCACACAGGCGCGGGCACAGCATACCTTCTCCCCAACGCTATGCACGCAGGTCTTGTGATACATGGTGGCAAGTATGACAGTGGCGATGCCAAGGACAAGCTTTCGCTTCATGACAACATGACTGCGATAAAGCTGAATGAGCTCAGGGTAGTGCTTGCGGATATCAGCGGCTCGGTCTCAGCCGAAGTTTAAGAAAGGAGCGTAAAATGAAAGGAAAGGCTACAATAATACTTTCTGATGCGAAAACGGGCAAGGTGATAAAGCAGACAGAGGAGCATAATCTTGTCACAAACGCGCTGAATAATATCTTCAATCCGCCGCACAGCGCACTTGTGCATGGCTTTGATTATTCTTCGCTGTTTACAGCAGGGCTTCCTATGTGGAAATATCTCCTCGGTGGTGTTGTCCTGCTCGGAAACACCGAAACTGAAAGCGCCGATAACATAATGCTCGGAAAGGATATCGTGCCTGTTGCTACGGCAGGTACGGAGTATTCGGGCAGCTGCACGACGCGCGGCACGCTCAATCTCAATGAGAGCTACGCTACCGATAACGGATATCATTTCACATGGGATTTCGGAACGGACAAGGCTAACGGTACTATAAGCTGTGTCTGCCTTACGCACCGTATGTTCGGAAATTCAGGCTTTGGCGCGAATGACGAGGCAAACTCATCTTTTATGCTTATGTCGCCGAATGGGCTGAATTCGATCTATCGTGATCCGTCCAAGATGTATGTGGAGAAAGGCTACGGCCAGTATATCGGCACTTACGAGGACGGACTCCATGTGTATATGTACCTTAACAGCGACGGCAATATCGAGCTGCGCCGCTACAAGGGCTTCGATCCTTCCGCAGTGAAGATAAACGATACCACAGGCCTTGCGACAGTGTCAGCGCCGATATCGGTGACTACAGTCGAGGTCAATTCGACTCTTGCCTATGAGGATCGTTATTTTGTCGATCCTGATACAAAGACGTTGTACATGTTTTCTAAAGTGTATAACTACGATATTTATGGCGATACGACAACAATAACCTATGTGGCGGTGGATATAGCGGCAGGAACAGCTACGGAGCGTACAGTGACGCTGGAAAGGTGTTTCAGCTTCGACTGTATCGGCGCGGTATACGGCGGTCATATCTATATACCGACGAGTATCGGAATCAATGAATTTACCGAAAACGGAGCTTACGTAAAGCTGCATGAGGTCAGCAATCCTTCAAATCTGGTGTTTGCGGTTATCGACGGTGTTTTGTGTGCTATGATACAGACAGGCAATATCAAGATGCTCAGCTGGAATGAAAATGAGTTTGTGACAGGCCATGCCGAGCCTCTTGTAGGCGGTGATTTCCCGAGACCCTATGTCGGGGTGGCTATGAGATACGGCCATGACACGAATGGCGATTCGCTCGGAAACACAATGAAGCTGGTAGTAGGCACATGGTACAAAGCGACGATAAACAACCTCTCGACGCCGATCGAAAAGACGTCCGATCACACACTGAAGATAGTGTATGATATCACGAATTAAGACAGCGGCGGTTCGAAATGGCGGCAGACATCGCTTTTGCATGACACGCGCGTGATATCCTGAAGCGTGCACAGACCGTCCTGCTGCCAGCGGCAGCTCTCGCTGCAAAGTATAAAGTTCATAAAACATCCCCCCAAGGCTATCTTGCACAGCCGAGGGGGGATTTATTCGGTCAGGTCATATCAGCCTGCGGTTATACTGTTCCGACTACGCGAAGCACAGCAACGCCGGGCTGAACTGCCCATTCGCCTGTTGCAGGGTCCTGCGTAACAGTTGCAGCAGGAACGGTGATCTGTCCTGCGACAGTCGCGAATGCGCCTGTTGCTTCGTTGTAGGTGTAGTTTTCAGGCTCTGTCCATGCCGCGCCGTTGAAGGTAACAGAGCTGATATCGAGAATGGGATCGAAGTTATCGGTAACGACAGCATCGTCGGTAGCAACGAGAGGCTCGCTGCCGAAGTTGCGTATCGTGAAGGTGTAGGTCAGCTCGCCGTTTTCTGTTACTGTCTCGGGGAACAGCGCCTTAGTGATAGTAAGCCTTGCTTCGTTCTCTGCAGTAATGGTCTCGGTCACGGTAATGGGATCTGCAGTGCCTGTGATAACGGCGGTGTTGGTGATCTCGCTGCCCTCGCTTATTGGTGCAAAGCTGTTTACTGTTGCGGAGTACACGATCAATGCATTGCCGCCTGCGGGAACAGTAATGCCGCTTATTACAAGAGGCGGTCCTGCTGTGACATCGGGAGCCTCCTGAAGCGTTCCGTTTGCATAGTAGCGCACAGCGCCATCAACATAGGTGAGGGGAGTTACAGTATTGCCGCCGAACTCATAAGCTCCGAGGTCGTCCGTGATCGTAACACCTGTGATAGCTGCAGTGCTTGTGTTTACAAGACTGATGATATAAGTCACTGTATCGCCTGTTGTGTAGGTCTCGGAAACAGCGGTCTTGGCTGCGGAAAGCGAGCCTATGATCTCGCCTGTGACGATATTTGAATTGGTGACGGTATCGTTATACGACAG
>JAZNWG010000392.1:0-1546 GCA_045593225.1 Oscillospiraceae bacterium | reverse complement strand
GGGCATTGTGTCTGTCTCTCTCTTTGCTGCGCCGCCGCACTTGGGGCAGGTGCAGTTTACATAAGACTCAATCTTTGCAAGGGGAGATTCGCCGTCAGAGCCGGGCTGGAAGTTGTCAACGGGAGGCAGACGGAGAGGAAGCTCCTCATAGGGAACAGCGACCATGCCGCAGTCAGCGCAGTGAACGATCGGGATAGGCTCGCCCCAGTATCTCTGGCGATTGAAAGCCCAGTCCTTCATCTTGAACTGAATGCCCTTCTCGCCGATGCCCTTTTCGCCGAGGAACTGGAGCATCTTCTCGATAGCGTCCTTCTTGTTCGTAATGCCATTCAGAATGCCGCTGTTTACCATTTCGCCGTCGCCTGTGTAGGCTTCAACGGAGATATCGCCGCACTTGATGACCTCGATTATATCAATGCCGAACTTCTTTGCGAAGTCGTAGTCGCGTGTATCATGCGCAGGAACAGCCATGATAGCGCCTGTGCCGTAGCCCATCATTACGTAGTCAGCAACGTAGATCGGAATCTCCTTCTCGGTGATGGGGTTGATGGCTGTAAGACCCTCGATCTTAACGCCTGTCTTGTCCTTTACGAGCTGTGTACGCTCGAACTCGGACTTCTTTGCGCACTCTGCCTTGTAAGCGTCCAGTGCGTCGATGTTAGAGATCTCAGCGCGGTACTTCTCGATGATGGGATGCTCGGGAGCGATTACCATGAATGTAACGCCGTAGAGCGTATCGGGACGTGTTGTATAAATGCGCAGCTGCTCGTCCTGCTCCTTAATGGAGAAGTTCACGAAAGCACCTGTGGACTTGCCGATCCAGTTCTCCTGCTGAAGTCTGATGTTGGGGAGATAATCTACCTCGTCAAGACCCTGCAGCAGCTTGTCTGCGTACTCTGTAATGCGGAGGTACCATACCTCCTTGTCCTTCTGCACGATATCGCTGTGGCAGATATCGCACTTGCCGCCCTGAGAATCCTCGTTGGAGAGAACTACCTTACAGCTGGGGCAGTAGTTTACGAGCGTCTTGTCACGGAAAACAAGACCGTTCTCGAACATCTTCAGGAATATCCACTGTGTCCACTTGTAGTAGTCCTCCTCGGTGGTGTCAACTACTCTGTCCCAGTCAAAGGAGAAGCCTACGCGCTTCAGCTGCTGTGTGAACTTCTTGATATTGTTGTCTGTTACCTGTCTGGGGTGAACGCCTGTCTTGATAGCGGTGTTCTCGGTGGGCAGACCGTAAGCGTCAAAGCCGATAGGGAACAGCACATTGTAGCCCTGAAGTCTGCGCTTTCTGCTTACTACCTCAAGACCCGAATAAGCCTTGATATGGCCTACGTGCATACCTGCACCCGAGGGATAGGGGAACTCTACCAGAGCATAGAACTTTTCCTTGCTGCGGTCGTCGGTAGCCTTGAAGGTACCGTGCTCGTCCCAGTATTTCTGCCATTTGCTTTCAATGGCACTGAAATCGTACTTCATTGTTATCTCTTCCTTTCAGAAATTATATTAAATTCCAACTATATATTATACTATAATTTATAGC
>JAZNWG010000391.1:0-2350 GCA_045593225.1 Oscillospiraceae bacterium | reverse complement strand
GTGAGAGCCGAAACTATGGTGAGCCCATCTTCTGCCTTTTCTCGCTTGCTTTCCGAATCAGCGCCCTTTCCAATTCCTTTTCTTGCTCCTGTTATCTGTTTGATCTTCTTTTGATAATTAGGCACCAGTCTCAGCACCATCGTTAATATCAGCGATGCAGACGGCAGTGTTTTGCCAAACAGATATATGAACTTATCGCTGGTCATAACCTCATTATATGATAGAAACCACAGAATCACAGATACGAACATTGCTCCGAGTGCGATCCCGTAGCAAAGAGCTTCAAACGTATATGGCCTATCATTGAAATATGTAAACAGCACCATGCTCCCTCTCGTATTCACCAGTGGATTTATGACAGCAAGAACGATCCATACAGGGATCATACCAAGAACTATTTTGATGCCCCTGCTTCCCCTGATAGTCAGGTAATATGCAGCCGACAGGACCACAGCACACACCAAAAACGCAGGATGTATGAAAAACATCCCGCAAACTATCGCTCCGATGTAAAATATGAAGTTGATGATCGGGCTGTATGCCGAGAAAGTATCCTGTCCTGACATGTGTTATATTCCTGTCTTTAACTTTGTTGATGTAAATAAAAAGCACCCATCTTCATGGGTGCCTGATCATCAATAACTTAAATAACTCATTTTTGATAAACCGTTGTCTCACCTCAGAAGACTTACGCTAAAGCATTGACGGTCTACCGACTTGATCTTTCATGGGCTTTGGTCATTCTTGGTTTTCGCCCAAACCTACTGAGATCGCCTTCCCAGACCAAATGTCCAGTGGCTATTAAAACATGATCCTTTCGTAGATATCACGGTTTCTGAGACTCAGTGCCGGATTCACACCGACTTCCATATTGCCATGCTCGCTGTGATTTGATTGTATATAACATTGTTATTATATACTATGGATCACGAAAAATAAAGAGTATATTATGCTTCACGTTTTCTTCTGTAAACCAGATAAGCTATAGCTACCAACGCGATGATAGCGATAATGATCCATGGCCATACAACCGCACCATCATCTTCAACTACTAGAAGATCGTTTATGGATGTATTTGTACCTGCTATGCCATAGAGGGAGAAGCTGTCAGCTTCGAATTCGATCATGCCGTCCTTCACAGTTCCCTTGATAAGTTCGATCTTACCATCATCTGTGATATGTACTATGATAGCATTTTCATAATCGCCTATATCTACCATAGGGATCTTGATCTTGACAGGCTTAGTTGGCTGCCATTCGCTGTCGTCCTTAGTATTTGTGAAGTGGATATCCTTAAGAATGAACACTTCTCCTTCACCGCCAAGAACTTCACTGACTTTTGCCTTCTGATCATCAGTTATTTCCTGCTTAACAACATTCAGCTTGATGTACCAAGGAAGGATGTCGTTGCTGTTATCACGAGCATCAACGCCTGTTTCTTCACAGTAATGGTTTTCCTTGCCCTGTGCCAGCTGTTCTTCTGTTACAGTTGTATTTGCCAATTTAACGTTTGCTGACTTGGTTTTGAATTTAGTTGTGGTCTTGTTACCGGACTGCTGGTTTTTATCTTCATTTTTATCCTCGTTATTGTCAGCATCACCTGTAATACCGCCTTCTGACGTTCCATCATCAGTGCTATTTCCTATTGTTACATCCGTCATATCATATAACGAAGTCTTACCGTCCAGCAAACGATAATATGCCGCCAGCGCATACTGTCCCTGCTCTGTTGCCATACCGTTGAGCGTTCCATTTGGAACATGCGCAAATCCGCCGCCTTCTACCGCAAATGTACACATAGCGTCCACTACAGACATACCATTCTTAACAAATCTGCTGTCAGTTTCAGGGTTGATTCCCAATGTTGTAAGCGCTACTATTACCTGCGCACAAGATTCAGTACATTTACCGTCTATAGAACCAAACCCACCGCTGGAGCTCTGTGTCTTCGAAAGATATTCGATAGATTTATCAACAGCTGCTTTTACGTCAGCATTTGTATTATAGTATGGCGCTAAAGCCTGTAAGGCCATACCTGTCATATCAGGATCTGATGGCTTATCAACAGCTGCACTGAGAGACCATCCACCATCATTATGCTGAGCCGCCAATATTGTTTCTATCAACGAATCTCTAGTAACATCACCGCCTGCAGGTATGTCATAATCATGAGAATCAAATGCGATAAGTGCCCAAATCGGACCGTTGATACCCTGCTTTTTAAGATATGTCATATCTGTAAGACCCTTCAGCAAGTTATGTCCCGCAACATCGGTGACATCATATCCTGCTGATGTAAGCCCTAAGATCACACGGGAATTGTCTGTGGACTTTGATCTATGAAGCTGTT
>JAZNWG010000390.1:0-9735 GCA_045593225.1 Oscillospiraceae bacterium | reverse complement strand
CTTACGGTTATAGTCACAACATCGCCTATTTCGTACTTGTTGTTGGTGGTAATTGTTGCGACATATTGTTTTTCGTTATGTGTGTATTTCAGTGTCAGATCATACTTAGTCACCATTTTCTTTACAGCGACTATTGCTTTTGATCCAATGAGATATGTTTTTTCAACAGTTCGTGTCTTGACATCTGTTATTTCAGCGTTAATGCTGACCATGTCTTGCATCAAAGCGGTCATAGAAATATAGCAATTGACGAGTACGGGAGTCAATAAGATCAACAAAACAAAAACTGTAATCGCATAAACAACTATTTTGCGAAAGTTGCTTGTGTTTGTATTCTTTTCCATTTGTTTTTCTTCCTCATGCTATCATATCAGTTGCATCATCAAATCTGTCGCAGCTGATATAAGGCAGCAAGTCATCATAAATGCGATCCCATTCTATATTTTGCAGCAGATCACAGGCGTGCTGAAGAAGCTCATCGTTGATCATAAGATATGTTTTGGATAAGTTTGCAAGATAGAATGCTCGCAAGTATGGAACATACATGTCTTTTAAACGTTTTGCTCGCATTTTGATAACACCTGCTTGTATCAGTTCGTTGAGTGTTTTGTTGGATATACACCAGCAGCCATCTGCGTTTTCGCATGAAGTATCAGGCAGCAAGTTATCATCAGCCGTTTCTTCAGACATTTCAAACTCAAATACAACGATATCTGTGTCATGGGTATCAGTCATAGCTGACGCAATCTGTCCAGCCTCTGTTGCAAACATTAACGCTTCATTTTTATCATAATGGTCGCTGTCAGCCTGAACTAAATACGTGTTAGCCGGCACCGAGCAGCTCCAGATCGTTGATACATCGGCAAAACCCGCTATAAGAATGCTCTGAGCGGCTTGCAACGATGTTCCATGATAGTAAATCAATTTGTTTTTCACCTACTTCGCTGTGACTGTTATGGTTATATAGTTATAGTCATTGGGCCTTATGAACAAGCATAAGCGATGCTGCAGATAAGACGGTATGTTGCTTGGTGTTCCTCGGAAAAGGAATGTATCGTTGTCATCATTGATCTCTACGATACATGTTTCTGATAGCATTGTCGATAATAATGATATAGGGAGCACTGTGCGTGAACCATAATAAGAAGATGTGCGCAGCATAAGATAAGAAGGCGTTGTGCGGAAATAGTCGGCTAAGCGACGTGTTACATCCTCTGAGGGATGACATATCCCGTTTTCGTATCGACTTATGGCCGATTCGGATATACCGACTGCTTTGCCTAATTCTTTTTGAGATATGTTTTTACGATAACGTAAGTTGTTTATATTGTTCATAAAGTCATCCTTTTCTGATAGTTACTCAGCGGTCATATGACCGCTGATTTTGTTGTTGTCAATCTTTCCAGTAACAATAAAGGCAGCCATGTGGACAGCGCTTTTTGTTGGAAAGAAGTTCTGTTTTACAAGACAGGCACAAACACGTGCAGCGCTGCATACCTGTGACAAACTGTTCTGTTGTCTGGATATTGAGACGAATCAGGTCATTTTCCGAAACACAGCCCACTGCGTTCACGTTGGGGATGTCTGAAAACCATGTCTCAGCACAGCATTCGAATGTGTAGTCGGAAGGCTGATCTGCAAGCCATTTTTTCATTGCAACAAACTGCTCAGGCGAAGCCTGAAAGCGGTTTTCACCGTAAGGGAGCGGAACACCTGCCGCTTTAAAACGATTACGAGCATGCGGATACATGTCGAGAACACTGAAGCGAAATCGCTTTATCGGACTTTCATCGAGTACTTTCTGTGCTGTCTGAAGACCCTTTTCGGTCGGAACGATAGGATCGACGCGAATGATGATTCGTTCTTCAGGAAAGCCTCTGTCGATGAGCTTCTGCACTTGTGTCAGCTGAATCTTGTAGTGAGGAACATTCGGTTCAATGATCGTATCACCCATGCCTGTGCAGGTTGCATGAATGATTATTTTATTCATGCGTGACGGATCGGTGACTTCATCAATGAATTTATTTGTGATGTTTTTGGTGATGAGAATGACACCTGTGCATGATTCCAGCTTTTTGATCCAGCTGTAATCAAGCGATGCGTCTCCCGCTTCGGTGATGCCAATACGTGTTTTATTGATGTTCATATGTTTTGTCCTTTTCAAGTTTAGTTCATTAAGTATTTTGCTGAGACGTATGTTACATGATCTGCTCAGATGAGTTCTATGCTGTTTTTGAATACGTCCACAAATGTGGAAAGTGTATATTTTTCTCCATTTTTCCAATAGCCGCACAACCACATGTTGTTTCGCGTATCGTATAGATACATGAAACAACCGTATTCAGCACCAAGTGCTTCAGCTGTGCTGCTGTCAAAATGATGAGGCTTTACTTCAGCCCATGCTTCACCCCTGTCACGATGGTATGCAACAACAACATTTGGTTCAGGATCATCAAAAGAGTGTGTTTCAGGACGAAGAACCGGCATTATGTGTTCATACAGACAACTGATATCACCGAGAGCAAGGAGTTCTCTGACTCTTTTTGCTGAGTTGTAATATGTTTTTAACACGGACATCTGATGAGCAGGATAACCGTCATTGTGACAATATATCGTATCAATGCTTCCGTCAGCATTGATCAGACCAATTCTGCAATTTGTAGACATTTATGTATTTCAACCTTTCTTATGCATTGAGTACGCATATGTCGTTATTGTGATGAATTCAGGCAGATTCGGCTGATAAGAAAACATCGTCGTAATCATAGATATATTCTCTGTCTATGTGAGCACGAAGATTATCTTTTCTGGCAGTCTGCCTTGCAGTGTTCTTGTCAGGTTTCCACTGTTTTGTTTTCTTGTGATTTTTCCAGCATTCGGGTTTGCCGTATCTGTAATACTGGTCTGCATAACCGTCTTCCCAGACATGACTCGCCATCATGCGTCTGTTCGAGCGCATGCTGTTATATGCAGATTTTATCATCTGCATGTTTACAGACACACCGAGTTCTTCGTTGATCTCGTCTGTTATGTCAAGATAAGCTGTATTATTGAGATTATTACAGTTTGCCACACGCTCAGCCTTGTTTACGATCATGTGACAACGGCTCTTGCGATGACGCTTTGGACCGCACCAAAGACATTTTTTATCGGTGTGGGACGATTTTGTAACGGCGGGTCCTGTGTAGGTATGTCCGAGACCAAAAGTGATCTTGGTATTGTTGTGGTACGCTATGAGCTCATTGATTATTTCAGTGTAGTTGAATATGCGTCCATGATTGTCAACAATGACGTATTCAGGTCTGATATGCTGAACACATATTTCATGTGTGATCCACGTATCGGTTTCAACGTCGTGCTCAGAGTGTGTTGTCCATGTGTAATCATACGAGGGCTTGAGCGTCATGGACAATTCTTTAGTTACAAAATATTTGTTCTTAGGTATACAGGTCCACGATGCGTGATCATGGAAGCATATACGCTTTTTTATGAAATCTCGTAACTCGGCGATTGACTCTGTTGAATAAACATATGCGTTTTTAAGCTTGTCAAAAATGAAATATGTTTCGTGATTGTTATTGTTGTGCATATAGTTTCCTTTTCTGTAAACATGTTGTCAAAACAATTTTATGTCTTATTTGTGTCGATTCTGGATCAAATCCTGAAGTTTACTTTCAAGCCCTGTATAAAAGCTTATCGTTTCTTTGTTCAAAAGCTTTACATCTGTGTGTGCATTTCGTGTTTTACCGATGACGGGCTTATTATAATGTGGCTGTTCTTCCCAGACAAAGATCGTATCAATGAATGGCAGCCACGCAATGATAGTCATGATATCAGTGACGATACGGTTATTCATGTATTCGTCGTTTGTGTCAAGTTCGCTGCAAAGGATGTCGTATACGTCTTCGATCGTCACTTCACATTGCATCGAATTTAAAACGTCGCATAATATCATATTTGCTTCTCCTTTAACAATTTGTTTCATAATTTATTAAATTATACGTCGAAACCGTCTTCTCTCAATAATGCTTTGCACTCTTCGATGGCTGCCAACCAGTCAGGTTTAATATTTGCCGGATAATTCCACAAAAAGGCATAATCTTTGTAGTAATCGATTCGCTCTTTTCCCGGAATATTGATGTAAAAATACCATCTTTTTCTCCGAGGATGCTTATGATAAACATTGTCGGGAATGTTATTAAAGTATTCTTCATCAAATTTTCGATTTATCAGATCGTTTGTTCTTGAATTGTTTTCAAGTCTTCTGTTTTCGAGTCTTCTTCTGTGATACTCAAGCGCTTCTGCTCGTAATGACATTTTATTGTGCTGAAATGCTTTTCCGTTTATAAGATGACTTTCAAGTACCGATCTCACATCATCAGGGAAAGCATCGGGATTGCTCACAAGTTCTCCGTCAAACCATTCATAGCCGTTTCCGATCGTGCAAAACAGTTGATTCAAGCAGTCGGAACGTTCTTTGAAAAGTGTCGGATAGTTGTCAAACATTTCCTGTATTGTTAATTCAACATTCATGTGTTCGTTTCTCCTTATTAAATCTGACTAGGTAAAACACCTAGTCAGATTCGCATTTAACAAGATTGCTTTCTGAGCTCATCTCTGAGTTCCATAAGTAATTTACCAAGATGGTTTTCACCAACGCCGTTACAGGTGCCCCAGAACGTGTCGTACCATTCGTTTTCTTCAACGATGTCACCCTCAAGTGCAACAAGCTTAGCTGCAAGATCCGGATTCTGTGTGAACTTGCAATGTAAAGCATAGCGCATAACGTCGATGGATACATCAAACCAATCAGCTCGTCTCTTACAGCTCTTAGCGTGCTTTTTAGCTTCAAATCCGTTAAGAGGTACAAACTCCTCAAGACGATCAGGGCTTCTCAGAGCCTGAAAGATAGATTCTGAGCTCTTCATCTCATACAGCTTGCCGTTTACATTCATGATCACCTTACAAGGATACATATTACTTAAAAACCATTTTTCGCCTCTGAATGATTTCATTTTATTCTCCTTTCAATCTTCGACCACACGAGGGACAAAATTTTGCGATTTGTGTCACTATCAACAAACTTAATGCCGACGAGCCCTGTATGGCAGCAACTGTGGCATCATTTGATATAGACACATTGTTTGCAGTTGTTGTGGTATCACTTTTCGTGATATAGTGAATGTTTGCATTATCGTTACAAATCGCGCATGACGAAATCGTCATTCCATCTCTTATGCATGGCATATTCGGTATCTCCTTTTATATATGTTTGCTCGGTTCATACAAAGCGCACTTTTTTGCGCCGTGTGCGATCAATTTATGCTTCGCGTCGCATGCAGTGAAGATAGAGAATGGCATCTCATCACTCCATCTGCAATAAGTGCACTTTGGGTGCTTCTTTCTGTATTCGTGGATTTTGTTTTCTGATTTCGTGTCCATCAGTTTGTTTTCCTTTCAATAATTTATTCGTAAATCAGAGTGCATCATAAAATGAGCGGTTTATTAAAAAACTATTTTCGCCTCTGAATGATCTCATTTTCAGCACTCCTTTTTGTATTTAATGTGATTAGCAATTCGACGGGGCGCCCGCCCCGTAAAATATACATGTACAAATAGATATCATGCCGATATATGAACATGTTTCTTATATTATAGATAGTATAGCATATCGCGTGCTACCGCGCAAGCCAATTTTCACATGTTTGTAATATTTAACGAAAAATAATGCTAAACGTATTGATATATCGGCACGTTTATGGTATAATTATACATATAGATGATTGAATCACTGTATCTGACAAAATTACAGAAAGGAAGATGTTAAAATATGAGTGTAGCAGACACGTCGTCAACAAACGTTGTCGGGCAGTTGTATCCGTCGGGCGGACTTGATGTGATGATTCGTGACCAACTATGGTATCGTCAGTATGAAGCAAACGTTGCGAACGGAACAGCAATGCCATTAGCGGATATAGCCAAAGAGGATCGATTTATTCGCAATGTTTGTCTGGCGGCCGATACTCCATCAGATCTTATCGACTATACGTGGTTGATAGACGAAAGTGCGTCTGACAGTAAAAATTCAGACAGATACGATGCTGCGTTCGATATCATACGGTATAAGTATATAGAGACCGTAGTCGGTTCTCAATATGATGTTGATGAAGGAAGCCCGTTTACCCGTATGGCCGATCGCTATTTTGGCAAAATAGAAACTGATACGGCATCGCTGTCGCCGGCTGCGTTTTTGAAATCGGTATGTGATGATCGTTTTAAAACGCGTTATGAGGCTGATCTTTTGATAGCCGATGAATCTGATCCTGATGAAAAACGGGCATATACGTACAACCACTGTATCAACATGTGTGTCGCTGCAGAAATGAAAAATGAAGCAGCAAAGCTGGTTGGTAATAGCTATGATTTAGAAGCTGTTTACAGCAAATATGCGTCGATCGCATCATCTTGTCAAAAGAGTGGAGATTCTGATAAAAATATAAATACGTTTTTAGCAGATGTGACAGACAAGGCTGCACATATCAGCTCTCTTGGTATGGGTGGTTATACCGAATATGGTCACGATATATCTTCTCATCTTTTGTCGTCGATCAGTTATCTGGGGTCAGGCATTTGTTCAACAGATTTTGTTGTCCCCGAGAATGACGCAGAACATCATCCTGACTATGTTCAGCGAAACGGTGTTGATTATGAAATAATCGACCCCGCTGCGTATGTTGACAGACTCAACAAGCGAGAAGCTGTTTATGTTGCTGCTGCAAAAAAGGGCGAAGCTGCAGAGCAATATCTGATGCAAGTTGATAAAGATGTTGCCATACGAACGATGCAGCCAGATGGCAATATGGCATTTCAGCCGATAAAAAAGGGTGACTATCTTAATGTTACGGACATGAGTTGTGCACATGGTGTATCGGATATTGATGGCGAATATAGTATTCTGTATGACATGTATGAGCTTCCGAAAATGACCAGTTTTGTCGAAGAACAGATCGATAAGTCCACATGGCGAAACGAATATTACAGAAATCTTTCCATCGGAAATGCCATGACAACACCCGATATCGCTAAATCATTATTATCCACAAAGAACGAGTACAACAATGTATTGTTTAATTTAGACACGAAGTGGGATGCCATTGACGCAGATTATAATAATATGTCACAAGATGTTGCAGCGATGTTGAAATGCAGCTGCAGCGTTTACATGGGTGATTTTGGAACAACGTTAGTTCCGTATGAAAACATTATGAAGGAAAAAGCAGATGCGTTTTTCGGGAAGGTTGCTCCGGATGATTATTTCGACAGCGCGTGGCGTTGTGTGGATAAATGCCTGAGGGAAAGTTGTCATGATTATGATCTTTTCAACGCAAATAATCGAGGTTTTAAGAGTCTCAGTGAACACACGGATACATATGATCAGGTAGTCAATAAAGCTGCGATGACTGCTATAGGTAGTTATCGGGCAAAGGAGACCGATGATGATAAGTTCAAAGACAGTGTGCAAACAGCGTTAACAGTTCACGACAAATCGTTTCATGATTTTGGTGTCGATGTTCGCAACAAGATCACATATTTAAGCAACGTCGGTATGCTTGATAACAATGTGTATGGCATAGACGGTGCCAAGAGTTTGGATTTTAATCTGTATTTGTGTGCCCTTTCAGCAGATGCTGTCCATGGAACAAATACGGCCGAACATCGAACAGTCGCCATTAACCACGCGTCTGTAAAACCAATACGACCCGTTCCCCGATCCGAGCAGATCACGGTATCAAGCAAAAAAAGTGACAGGTTTACATCAATGGCTGCAGGCAGCGACGTTGTTGATTACAACAGTTTGCCCTCGTTGGCTGATGAATACGCGTCCTTTGAATAAAAAGAAACAGCGGTTGTTTTATGCAACCGCTGTTTTTCTGTGTAATTACGTCATGGTTTATGCCAAGAGAGGGGTGTTTTCAATATTATGTCAGGACAGGGCCACCGCTGTGAGCTGTCGTAATGCAAGATGTGTGTCATAGGCGTTGAGAATCTCACGTTCGAATTCATCGCGCACTTCACCGAAAATGGGGTGAACTGTGTCACGATAGACGCCCTTGTCATCTTTCTTGCTTGGAAATGCTACGAAAGTTCTGTTAGTACCCTGAATAACCTTGATGTCATGTACGGCTAGTACTTCATCGAGAGTGATCGAAACAATAGCCTTGAGAAAGTTGTCATCGTCAAAAACTTTTCTGATTCGAATATCGGTTATTTGCATAATATCTACCTTCTTTGTTTAGTTTTGTGGTGGTTAAATTAAGCAACGTAATTACAGATGTTTATCGACACATCGGCAGGACGCAAGTCCTGCCTCTAAAAACAACGGGGTTCCACAGGTGTTTCATGTTGTGATAAGCATTGGTTTTCAATATTGTAACAATTTTGTTACAATATTGTTACAATACTTGTATAGTTTTTGTTACTTTTTTGTAACAATTTTGTTACAAAAGTGGACGCAAAAAGCAAGTGTAACAAAATTGTTACAATTTTGTTACAACATAAAATCAGCATTATATCACATGATGGCGATTTTATGAGTCGATGTCGGGACGATCATCGACCGGATCCGACGAGCATTTTGGGATTTATGTGTGATAAATCGGCGATGTCGGCGAGGTATACAGCAGGTGTTGTTTTCAGTATTTGTTACAATCTGCATACCACGGTCAGAGTGCGGAAGCAATCTGACGTAACGTGAATGAAACCATTCACGTCAGAGCAGTTTCAGACAGTCCGGTGAACTGTCTGAAACCTGACTGCGTGAGCAGTCAGTAAGGGCTTTTGGGCGCACCGAGGTGTCCCAAAAGTGGCTGAAGCCAACGGCGGAAGACAGCGACGTCAGCTATGCTGACCACACCGACCTTAAGGTCGGTGTGTCATCGCCCCTTATGCTCTTCCACCCTTCCACCCTTGAGCTGCCACCCCGAACCGTAAGGTGAGGTCAGCAGCGAAGCAATCGCATGGTTATGGCGTTTGTGGCTGTCGACATCATGTCGACAATTGCTGTTTTTAGCATGTCGACAAATACGACATTGTCGACATCGTGTTCACAAACCGCATGGTTAAGCCATGCGATTTTAGTAAAATGTCGACATTTTTTCTTTCGAGTGTCACACTGTCGCAAATGTCGACATTGAGACAATGATATCAAAAATGGACCCATTTTTGGCTCGTTGTCGAAGCCTGCATAGGAGATCTCTGTTTCATTTTCCTATGCAGATATGTTACCATCTGTCATGCTATATTTGTTCCATTGACAGATTGGCTGCTTGCAGCCTGCCTTACTGTCAGCTTGCAAAAATGAAGTTTTATTCTTGCTTCAAAGTATGGTGACAGTAAGTTTGTCTCAGGTGTATTTTAGTCTGTTCCAAAGAATGACTTCAGATATCGTGTCACAAAATCGGGGGTCAAAAATCTGAAATCAGGATGATGTTTCGGAAGCTTTCAAAATAATGATTATATCACACAGTGTGATTTTATAGTGCTAACTATTGTAAAGTGTAACAAAATTGTTACTTTTTTGTTACAAAATTGCGCTGTTTTTGTTACTTTATTGTAACAATTTTGTAACAATTATTTTTGCTGTTACAATTTTGTAACAATTTTGCGCCAAAATTGTATCATTTTTGTAACTTTTTTGTTACAAATTTGTATCATTTTTGTTACAATTTTGTTACA
>JAZNWG010000389.1:0-3295 GCA_045593225.1 Oscillospiraceae bacterium | reverse complement strand
TGTAGTTGTAAATGACATAGCACCTTTTGAAAGCGTCGAGGAGATACCTAATACATCAAAGATAACATGTGCTATATGGAATATACTTATCAAGAAAGACACCACTGCCTATGACAGCGAGGGAACAGGTCAGCTGACTATCCCCGAATATGACGTCACTGCCTCCTGCAAGGAGATCTTCGGTAGCACTGTTTGGCTTGAGCATCAGTCTGTGGGTACAGGTGAGGTACGATTTACTTACGATGAAGAAAATCATACTTACAATGCAAGCAAAAACATCAGATATCTGACATATGCTCCTATGATAGCAGAAATGACCGAGGAGAATGGCGTATATCATCTTATAGTAGGATATCTGCCGCCTGCGCTTGCTACCGTAACAGGTATCAACAATATGGAAGTTTCTCCCGACAAATACATGGAATATATAATCAATCACTGGGACGGCAAGAGCACATTGGTATCTGTAAAGTTTGCAACAGAATACGATCCGACAGTAGGTCTTGGTATGTGATACTTGCAAAAAATGTTATAATGTGTTATAATATTATGTTGTTTAAGTAAACAAAGTATAAAAAAGCCGCAAGGCATAAATATATCCGTTAAGGAAGGATAGGAAAAACATGAAAGAACAGTTACAAAGCATTAAAGAAGCCGCTCTCAGCGCGGTAGCAGCCTGCTCTGATCTCAAAGAGCTCGATGCTTTGCGTGTGCAGTATCTCGGCAAGAAGGGTGAGCTTACTGCAATTCTGAAGCAGATGGGCGGTCTTTCAGCAGAAGAGCGTCCCGTTATCGGACAGATTGCAAACGAAGTGAGAACAGCTATTGAGGTTGCCATCAAGGACAAGTCCGAGGCTCTCAAGGCAGCAGAAACAGAGCTCAGACTTAAAGCTGAGGCTATTGACGTAACAATGCCTGGTAAGCGTTTTGCAAACGGCAGACGTCACCCCATGAATATCGTGCTTGACGAGCTGAAGGATATCTTCCGCGGCATGGGTTACACTGTTGTTGACGGTCCCGAGGTAGAAACTACCAACTATTGCTTTGATATGCTCAATACCTTGGAGGGTCACCCCGCACGCGATCCTCAGGATACATTCTACATTACAGATGATGTGATCCTCAGAACACAGACATCTTCTGTACAGATAAGAGAGATGCTTAAAAACAAGCCTCCCATTGCTATCATAAGCCCCGGTCGCGTTTACAGACGCGATGAGGTAGATGGCACACATTCTCCCATCTTCCACCAGTGTGAGGGTCTTGTTATAGATAAGAACATTACTTTTGCTGACCTGAAGGGTACTCTTGAAGAATTTGCTAAGCGTCTTTACGGCGAGGGTATGAACCTTAAGTTCAGACCTCACCACTTCCCGTATACAGAGCCCAGCTGCGAGATCGACTTCCAGTGCTTCCGTTGCGGCGGCAAGGGCTGTCCTCTTTGTAAGGGTGAAGGCTGGATCGAGATACTCGGTGCAGGTGTAGTTCACCCCAAGGTTCTTGAAAACTGTGGTATTGACCCCGAGGAATACAGCGGATTCGCTTTTGGTATCGGTATCGAGCGTATCACAATGCTTCGTTACGAGATCGAGGATATGCGTCTGCTGTATGAGAACGATATGCGTTTCTTAAAACAGTTCTAAAAACAGTTTTGACATAAGGAGAATAAAAAAGTGGATCTTTCAATGAAATGGCTTAACGACTTCGTTAAGACCGATATGCCTATAAAAGAATTCTGCGACGGCATGACCATGAGCGGCAGCAAGGTTGAAACTTATGCTGTTCAGGGCGCTGATATCACAAACGTTGTTGTCGGCAAGTGCGTTGCTATTGAAAAGCACCCTGACGCTGATACACTGTGGGTCTGCAAGGTTGATGTAGGTGAGGCTGAGCCTGTTCAGATCGTAACATCTGCGCAGAACGTTTTCGAGGGCGCATATCTGCCCGTAGCGCTTCACGGTGCTACCTGCTACAATCATAAGGACATGAGCTTTATGAAGATAAAGAAGGGCAATATGAGAGGTGTTCGCAGTGAGGGTATGATGTGCTCTTACGAGGAGCTCAACCTTACTCTTGCCGATGTTCCTTATTCCAGCAATGAGGGTATCCTCATTCTGAATGACGACCCCGATTTTGACAAGATGAGCGTAGGAATGGATATTCACGACGCTCTCGGTTTCAACGACACAACAGTTGAATTTGAGATAACCAATAACCGCCCCGACTGTCTGTCTGTTCTCGGACTTGCAAGAGAGGCTTCTGCTACATTTGACCTGCCTTTCAGCTATACTGAGCCCAAGTTCAGCGGCGTTGACGGCAAAGCAAGCGATTATATTGATGTTGAAGTCAAGAATCCCAAGCTCTGCTCCCGTTATATGGCAGCAGTTGTTAAAAATGTAAAGATCGGTCCTTCGCCGCGCTGGATGGTAGAACGCCTGAATGCAAGCGGTGTAAGAGCTATCAATAACTTTGTAGATATAACAAACTTCGTAATGCTCGAGTATGGTCACCCCATGCACGCATTTGACCTGCGTTACGTTGAAGACAGCAAGATCGTTGTAAGAAATGCTGAGGCTGACGAAAAGATAACTATTCTTGACGGTTCAGAGATCACTCTGAGCCCCGAGATGCTGGTTATCGCTGACGCTAAAAAGCCTATCGCTATCGCAGGCGTTATGGGCGGAGAATACAGTGGCATTATGGAAGACACCAATACCGTTGTTTTCGAAGCAGCTTGCTTTGACGGTGTTTCTGTTCGTATGACCGCTAAGAAGATCAACAAGCGTACAGACGCGTCCTCTCGTTTTGAAAAGGACATCGATCCTATCAACGCAAAGCCTGCTCTTCTCAGAGCGTTAGAGCTTGTTGAGATGCTCGGCTGCGGCGAGGTAGTACGCGAGTATATCGACGTTGACAATATCACAAAGACCCCTGTAAAGCTCAAGCACGATGCTAAGTGGATAAGCGATCATCTCGGTATTGAGATCCCCGAGGATCTGCAGATCGACATCTTCAAGAAACTCGGTTTCACTTATGAGGACGGATATGTAACTGCTCCCAACACCAGAATCGACATAGAGCGCCAGTGTGATCTTGCAGAGGAAGTAGCACGTATCTACGGATACAACAAGATACCTTCCACGGTTCCCAAGCTTTCCAGCAACAGCAAGACTACACCTATCCAGAAGTTTGAGAAGAAGATCGTTGATATCATGGTATCACAGGGCTTCTACGAGACAATGACATTCAGCTTTATCTCTCCAAAGAGCTATGAAAAGCTGAATTTCGCAGACAA
>JAZNWG010000388.1:0-2482 GCA_045593225.1 Oscillospiraceae bacterium | reverse complement strand
TGCATCAGGCAGGACTTGCGCATTCCGACCTTTCCTGCAACAACGTGCTTATCGACCCCAAAACAGGTTCTTCCGTAGTCATCGACATAGACTCCCTCGTTGTGCCGAACAAGTTCGCACCCGAGGTCTGCGGCACACGCGGCTATATTGCGCCCGAGGTGCTTGCGACTATGGAGCGTGACTCCCATGACCCGCACCGCTGCCTGCCCTGTGTGCAGACAGACCTGCATGCGCTGCCTGTGCTGATATACGAATATCTGTTCCTCAGACACCCGCTTATAGGCCCGAAGATATACAGCCACGAGTCCGCGGAAAAGGACGATTTCCTTGCAATGGGACCGATGGCGACATTTATAGAAGATCCTAACGACACGACCAACCGTCCGCCCGACCTTGACGTGACGATATCCTCGCTGTCAAAGGGACTGGAGCAGCTGTTTTTAAGAGCGTTCGTGGACGGACTGCATAATCCCTCCGAGCGTCCTACCGCAATGGAGTGGGAGACCGAGCTCCTGCGCGCCTGGGAAAGGCTGCAGCCCTGCAAAAATCCGAGCTGCGGCAAGCGTTGGTATATACTGCGCGATGAGAACGATCCCACCTGCCCGTTCTGTGGCACAAGGTCCTCGGACAGCGTAGTTAAACTGAAGCTCAAAAGCCGTATGCGCGGCAAAAAGGGCATCTACCGCGACAAGAGCGAGGTGTTCCTGTACGATAATATGCCGCTTTTTGACTGGCATATATCCGATAACGTGCACAACGACGAAAAAGCAAGCGGCGAGATGTGCGCTTATATCTGCCGTCACAACGAAAAGTGGCTGCTTGTAAATAACGGCGCGGAGGGCATGCGCTCGCCCGAGGGCAGACTTATCCCTAAGGGCAGCGCGATAGAGCTTAAAAACGGTGCGCTCATTAAAATGGGCGGCGGCGAGAATGCCCTTACAGCCGAAATTACTGTTACCTAAGGAGGACTTCATGTCCGAAAACATAAACGATATCATCGCCCGCGCAAAAGAGGGCGAGATAGTACTGCTCCCCTCGGGCGAGTTTGAGGGACCTGTATACATAACAAAGCCGATAAAGCTTACGGGTAACAACACCACCCTGTGGGCAAGGCGCGGCAGTGTTATAGAGGTCACCTGCGAGGGCGCTGTGATAGAAAATATCCGCGCAGAGCTTTCCGAAGCGGACAGCGCTGACAGCGTGATGATCGCGCACAAGGGCGCTGCAATAAGCAATGTCGAGATATTCGGCGGAGTTATCGGCTTCGGTGATGAGGACGGCTATTTCGACTTTCCGAGAAGCCTTTATCTCGGCTCGTTTGCGGCAGAGGAAAAGAATACATTCCTGATAAACGTGAATGTGCCTGTCCCCTGCACGATAGAAAGCAATACAACAGGACTTAAGTTCACGCCGTCAGAGCTTCAGGCAGGCGAAAATCTCGTTACGATAACCGCCGAGGGCTTTGCGGCAGGCATGCTGCTTTATGCGGAGGTGCTGCTGAAGTCGGTGTTCACACGCCGTATCTATATCAGCGGCAGACCGACTGCCGATATCCCTGCCGTAAACGGACAGGAGCTTTACAAATGCGGCGAAAAAGCTCAGCAGAGCGATGTTTTCTCGGTGCTGAAGAACGCGCCGTCGCAGGAGCTCCCCCCTGCCGATATCAGAAAGGGTCAGCGCATAACGCTTAACCAATATATAGGCAGCAAATGCGAGATACGCTTCTCACATAACTCAGGGTCTGCTGCCGAGATAGACCCGTATGTGTTCCTGCTTGACGCCGAAACAAAGGCATTCGGAAGCACAGGAATGGTGTTCTTCGGCTGCGAGGCTTCAGACGAGGGCGCTGTGCGCTATTTTGCAGATGACGGGCATATTGAAATTGATTTTGACAAGATAGACTACCGCGTGGAAAGGCTGCTGCTCGTGTACTCGATATACGCGGAAAGTGCTGTGCAGACTTTCGGCGATGTGAAGAGTCCCTGCTGCGTGATAAAGGCAGACGGAAAAACGCGCATAACATACAGCATGTACGGACTTGGCGAAGCGCCGACCGTGATAGCGCTTGAATTCTACAACTACAAGGGCGAATGGAAGGTCGCTGCCGCAGGTCGCGGCTTCTATTCGGGACTCCCGGCGCTCTGTGAGAGCTTCGGCATAGTTGCGGAATAACCCCAAGGAAAGGAAATTACCCCGAAATGGCGGACAAAGGTTTATTCAGAAGATATATCGGCTATGACAACACCGATATATTCAAAGGTGTGCTGCTTGACAGCTATATTGCTGTACAGAAGAACGGCCTGTTCTTCCCTGACAGCCTGCCGCTTGCGTCAACTGCCGAGATATCTGCTGCCGCTGCCTACACCGCGGCGCAGTTTGAGGACGCAGAGGCGATACAGCAGGGCTTTGATATGTGGCTCAGGCAGAACAGGATAAAATGCGACAGCAAGGCAGTGTGCGAGCTTCTTGTCGAGGCGATACA
>JAZNWG010000387.1:0-2846 GCA_045593225.1 Oscillospiraceae bacterium | reverse complement strand
TATCCTCATAGCATAAGCTTGTTATCATAAATCCGTTTATGGCAACATCCTCAGTTCGTACTGTAACATTTTTATCTGAGTTGTTTTCAATATATAACAACGCGGCGGCACCCCAAAAAGAATCTTCGTCAACATACTTACCAACAATTTTTATACCATCTTGTTCAAGCAGAGTTACGCCGTCAGTATCTCCAGCAGTATCCATAGAATCGAATGAGGATGTTTTTATTGTGATACATTCGGATTCTGCAATAGTATTATAGTCATCATCAGAAATATGAAGATACATTTCTATCTGTCCTATGTTCTCGATTCCGGCTGCTTCTAAGTCAGACTCGAATAGGTTTATCGAATCGTTTACTTTGTTGCCAGCGCTTACTTCGACGCAGGTTAAGTCATCAATCATATATCCGTTGACTATCATTGCGTCAGAATAAACAGTTATGTCTTTGTCTGAATTGTTTTCGACAAGGATGTTAACAGATCGTCCCCAAAAACTGTCGTCTTCTAATCCGGTAGCAGTGATTTTGACATCGTTTGTTTCCCATAGTACCTGTTCTTCGATCGAGAGATCATCAGACTCAGTTTCTTCGTCTGATACAGATGATTTTTCGGTTTCGGATTTGCTATCTCCGTTACTCTCTGATTTGTCGTTTCCTGATTCAACAGATACAATATCTTTATTTTCATCGTCATCTGTTGTTGTAACAACGCAAGATACGGAAGACATTACTAATGCTGTTGCGAGTAAAGTTGCTATGATTTTCTTCATAAAAATTCCTCCAAGTATTTATTATATAAATATTATATCATCATCAGTCGATAAATGCAAGATAAACGCAATACAAACATCTTGCAAATAAATTGTATCAATTGCACAAAATATATTGCATAATAATATAAAAGGAGAGTGCGTATATATGTGGAAGATACAAAAGGGGTATGAATCTGTAACAAAATCGTTCCGTTTGCCCGTTGAACTTGTTGAAGAGCTTGATAAACTTGCGTATGAAAACAACCTTTCGCTAAATCAGCTTGTTATACAGTGCCTGCGGTATTCTCTGGATAATCTTGACAGCGAGGAAACCGAGAGCAATTAGAATATAAATCAAAAAAATAAAGGTGCAAGAAAAATTCTTGCACCTTTTGTTATTGTGTGTAAAGACTTAGTTGATAACTGTCTTTTCTGTGTCCTTATCAAAGATGTGAACCTTAGCAGGATCGATAGCAACCTTGATTTCGTCCTGAGGTCTTGCTGTTGATGTAGGAGCAACTCTTGCTGTGAGAGGAATATTCTCGCAGGAGAGGTAGAGGTATGTTTCAGCACCCATAAGTTCTGTGATGTCAACTGTACAATCAATAACGCCTGTTGTAGCGTTAGCAATGTAAGCGGGATCATCATAGATATCTTCAGGACGGATACCGATAATAACTTCCTTTTCAACGTACTTGGAAAGTACAGCGTCATCGCACTTGTCTGCAGGAAGAGCAACCTGGTAACGTACAGCCTGACTTGTCTTTGTAGCTTCGGAACCGAAGTCAACATAATATGTGCCGTTGTCGCAGTAAAGAATAGCGTCAACAAAGTTCATCTGAGGTGAGCCCATGAAGCCTGCAACGAACTGGTTAACAGGGCTTGTGTAGAGGTTCTGTGGGGAGTCAACCTGCTGAATGAAACCGTCCTTCATAACTACGATACGGTCACCCATTGTCATAGCTTCAGTCTGGTCGTGAGTTACGTAGATAAATGTTGTACCGAGCTTCTGGTGGAGCTTGGAGATCTCAGTTCTCATCTGAGCACGGAGCTTAGCATCGAGGTTGGACAAAGGCTCGTCAAGAAGGAATACCTGAGGCTCACGAACGATAGCACGTCCGAGAGCAACACGCTGACGCTGACCGCCGGACAAAGCCTTAGGCTTTCTGTCAAGCAAGTGAGAAATGTCAAGAATTCTTGCAGCTTCTTCAACCTTTCTTGCGATTTCATCCTTAGGAACTTTTCTGAGCTTGAGGCCGAATGCCATGTTCTCAAAAACAGTCATGTGAGGATAAAGAGCATAGTTCTGGAAAACCATTGCGATATCACGATCCTTAGGAGCGATATCGTTAACAAGACGGTCGCCGATGTAGAGCTCGCCTTCGGAGATTTCTTCAAGACCAGCGATCATTCTCAAAGTTGTGGACTTGCCGCAACCGGAAGGACCAACGAGGATGATAAACTCCTTATCTCTGATTTCGAGATTAAAGTCGGAAACGGCTACAACGCCGCCGGGATATTTTTTGTAAATGTTACGAAGTGATAAACTTGCCATTGTAATTTATGCCTCCCAAATTGATTTGTCAAAAATGACTTTACATATATGATATCAAATTTCAGAATAAATTTCAAGTCACTAAATACCCAAAGTTTGAAAAACGGATTTATTTATATTGACGAAAATTTCACAAAAATTCGCTCGCGAACAGTTTCAAAACAATCGGTTTTCAACATTTCAAGCGCGTCTTTGTGCAAAATGCCGATACACTCTCCAAGCACTAAATCTTGTGGTAAAAACAGCTTTCCTATTTGTTCTCTGCGCAAATATAGAACCTTGTTGGAAACTGCCATAAACATCTTTTTAACCTGGTGGAACTTTCCTTCACATATTTCAACAAGTACAAATCTGCCGGTTTTATCAAGCGGTGCAATTTTAGAAGGCATAAATTTTTCGCCTTTGTATTCAATTCCGTCAGCAAAAATATGCTTATATTCTTCTTTGTAAGGTTCTTCGAGTTCGGCAACGTAGAATTTCGGCACATGGCTTTTTGGCGAGATTACCTTGTGGGCAAAATCGCCGTCGTTGGTAAGC
>JAZNWG010000386.1:0-5355 GCA_045593225.1 Oscillospiraceae bacterium | reverse complement strand
GAGCAGCGCTTTTCGGAGTTCCTCAATTCTCTCCCCGCAGATGAGCCCAAGGCAGAGCTTACAATAGCTGACGCAGTAGACGCGGAAATACATAAAAACGGCTATAAGATGCGTAACCTTACAACAGACAGCGTGTGGTTCGGTATAACCTATGCTGCAGATGTTGAACAGGCAAAGCTCACCCTTATAAACAATGTAAAAAGCGGAATATATCAGGATCCGTTATGGAAATAAGCTGTCCCGAATACCCCAAACCGATATAATATTGGAGTAATACTATGATTATTGTACCCGTTGACAAACTGATAGAAGGCATGGTGCTTGCCAAGGACGTGACCACCACATCAGCAACCGACTATCGCACTCTGCTTATGCGAGGAACTTTCCTTACTGCAGAGATGATAGGCATGCTGCGCAAAAAGGGAATAAAGTCTGTAAACATCATCGGCGACGATCATGCTATGCTGTCATCTCGCACACCTGTGATAGATGCACCGCCACCCTCGGTAAAAGCTACAGCAGTGCCTGAGCCTGAGACGGAAGTTTCCGTCGCAGAAGAAACGCGCCCCGAAACGCCTGAGGAGATCAAAAACCAGCACATAGGCAAGGCTCTTTATGAGCTGAACTCTATCTTTGAGACCGACAGCGAGATAAAGGAGCTGTCTACTCAGGCTGTACAGAAGGTCAACGATATTGCAGACGATATCCTTGTAGATATCGGAAACGACGCTACATATCTCGGTAATCAGATGATAGCACTCCAGAACTACGATGACTACACCTACAAGCACTGCCTGCGTGTTGCGATGCTTGCTACCAGCGTTGCATATCAGCTTAACCTCTCCAAAAAGGACACGAAGGAAGTCATCATATCCGCGCTGCTGCACGATATCGGAAAATCCAGCATCGACCATGATATAATCATCAAGCCAAGTAAGCTTACCGACGCGGAGTTTGCTGAGATAAAGCGCCACCCCTATATGGGCTATAACGCGCTGAAAAACAGTAACAATGATACTTTTACAGGCAATATAATGTCAGGCGTGCTGTTCCACCATGAAAAATTCGACGGAACAGGCTACCCCACAGGCATGAAGGGCAGAGATATCCCGCTTATCGCTAGAATAATAGCGGTTTGCGATGTGTTCGATGCGCTTACATCAAACCGCCCTTACAGAAAGCCCTGGTCAGTCGCAGAGGCAGAGGAGTATATCCTCGGCTCGTGCGGTACGCATTTTGACTTTGATGTGACCTCTGCATTCATGAGAGCGTTCAACCCCTACCCCGTAGGCACGATGGTAAGCCTCTCCAACGGCAGACACGGTATCGTTATCCAGACAAACCAGACAGTACTTCGTCCTGTTATCAGAATTCAGGGCGAGGGTACGGCCGAGGAGATAGACCTCAGCACGGACTTCCGCTTCCTTTCTGTCATGGTTACAGGAATCTACGGTGGAAATTATCCGAAGTATGAGCTTTAAGGTATAAAATTACGGCGTATCGTTGAGATACGCCGTAATCTTCAGGTGCTAATGAGGTGATACTTAAGTGAATGATAGACTTAAAAAACTTGTCAGATTTACTCCGCTGATCTTCTTTGGTGCTGCTGTCTGTTCATTACTGTTCCCTATGATGATCGATAATATCCCAAAAGACGAGACCTACTTTTACAGTAACGGCGAGATCGTCAGATATTCGTGGCAGCATACGTTTATGGTCTTTCTTAATATCCTGATGGTAGCAGTAATGTTCTGGACATTGGCGCTGACAGTAATCTCCGCTATATACATGATAAAGTCAAAAGAAAAACTGGGAGTAACAATATTGTTATCGTGGGTAACAGGAATTGTTTGCCTTATATGTATGCTGCTGTGCGGACTCTCGATATGCAGCAGCGAGGACGGTTATGTCACCCACAATTGCTATGAGTTTACAGATGGTCGGCACACTATCATCATTGAGGAAAAGTCATTCCTGCTTAGCGGACGCGGAACGATATATCAGCTCCACGATGATAATTCAGCCACTATAATTGGCGGCTTCAGCACAGACGATGGCGGTCTTAACTGCGGAAATTATGAAATAGAATGGCATGACACCTCCGCCAAAATAACATACCGCACCTTCTCGACCAAAACAAGTAAAGGTGCAGAGATAGTAAACTTCAAATAAGATAAAAAGCCTGAGAAATATCTTCTCAGGCTTTGCTATTATCTGTTATAATCCGCAATATCTATCCAGGTCAGCAGCAGCTCGCGCTCTTCGGGGCGCTTGAATTTAAGCTGTGCCGCCGCGATGATAGGCAGCCAGTCGTAAACATACTTCACAGCCGTACCCGTCTTCTGGCAATACAGCTTCAGGTACTTCTCTGCGTACTCTGTGCTGTGATTTAAGCAGAAGCGCAGATAGGTCTTTGCAATATCCGCCGAAGCATTGCCCTGCTTTGCTTTCAGCCAGTCCACCACACACGCGCCGTTGTCACCGATTATGATATTGTCGGGCGTGAAATCGCCATGACAGAGCTTTACATGCTTCGGCATAGAGTCAAGCTTTGTCAGCAGCTCATACTTTTTCACATCATCTATCACGTCAAGGCTGTCGATAGAGCGCTTAAGATAGTCCTTCAGCTTGCTTAGCTTAGCACTGCGGCAGGAATTTATCTCTATCTGGAGATCAACCATAAGGGAAAGATATTCGTCTGCCTTGTCGGGGTTTTCACGCATGAGCTGCGCTAGAGTAGTGCCCTTTACAAATGTGTATGCAACCGCCCATTTGCCGTCAACCTTGAATATGCCTTCAAGTGAAGGAATGCGGGGATATCCCGTTTCCTCAACGCGGGTATGGGTCAGCGCCTCGTACAGAACAACGCTTTTAGGCTCGTTGGGATCCTTGAACACCTTTACCGCGTTGCCGTCACACTCGTACACCTGTACCTTGTCACCGTCCGAAATAAGTCTTTTAAGCTCCATGCTACCGCCCCTTTTATGCATAAGATATATAATATCTTATTATATCACTTAGCCAAGGCGTTGTCTAGTGGATTTTATCATTTTTAACAATCCGTTAAGTTTTTTGCAGGTATTTTTGTGGAATTTAACCACTGTGCAGACAAAAAAAGACCTCGGCAATTCAGCCGAGGTCTTGCTTATTACTTGATCTCTGTGGGCTTGCCGTCCTTTTTCTTCTTAGCCTTAGCCTCAGGAGCAGCCGCAGCAGGTGTCTCGTGAACAGTGTTGTTCTTAGCGATGCAGTTCTTCAGCACGCGGATCTTTGTTCTGTCGCTGCCTGTTTCCATGAGGATTGTATCCTCCTTGACAGAAACAACGCGTCCGATGATACCGCCGTTTGTGATGACCTCATCAGCAACCTGGATATTGTTCAGCATATCCTGCATCTCCTTGTTGCGCTTCTTCTCGGGCCTGATAAGGAAGAAGTAGAAGAAAAGCACCATAAGGCCAAGGGGAAGAATAAGTGTAAGCAGGCTGCCCCAGCCGGCATCTGCACCTGCACCTGCACTTGTTGCTGTTGTCAGTAATTCAGAAATATTCATAGTTGTCCTCCAGAATTTTGTTTTTGTGATTTATAACCATTCTTATAGATTATACTATTTTTTCTCGGATAAATCAAGTGTTTTCATCAATTATTCCGAAAACACAGGAATACCCGACTCTGCAAAAGCCTTTGCAATATCCTGCGCCTGCGCGTCGGAAAGGCTCTCATCAATGCTCACGCTATATTTCAGCGTGCCGTAAGTGCTGCTCATTCTGCCGACAAAGCTCTTTGCCGCAGCATAAACCGCACCACTCTCTGCGGTATAGTCAACGACAATATTTACTGTCGTAAGCTTATCCTTATCGCAAAACGCTTCCGCAGTAGTACCAAGAAGCTCAGCAGCAAAAACGTCTGCAGAATCCACCTGCAGCATCACCTCTGCGCCATTGCTCTTCGCCGCTGCATTGCAAGCCGCCACAACATTCCACAGCGCTGTAAGCCTTGCGCTGTTATCTGTAAGCTGCGGCATATTACTTAGATAGTAGCTATAATCTACCTCTTTGAACATGGGATACATCACATCGCGCAGGATCACCTTGTCAAAGCCAGCCTTGGCAAGCTCAGCTGTAATATCCGCCATGAAATCCACTGTATCCTGCTCAAACGGCGACAGCCACGACTTTCCACCGTTATCATACGCAGCGTCAAGCCAGCCATAGCCATCAGCGGTATTGTATCTCATATTGACAGCATAATCGCCTGTCAGGGGGTCCTTCAGTGTACTGATAGCTGCATAGGCTGTCATTCCCTGCGCCGCTACAACATCTGCAATCTCTTTCGCTGTGAGAGTTCCGACGATATTTGTCGTGCCATATCTCATCACTTCGGATTCTGTCTTGTACAGGAACTGTCCACCGTCAGTCTTGAGTGTAAGCACCACTGTATCATAGCCCTGCGATCTTGCAGATGCAAGCGCACTCTTTAATGTATCAGCATTCTTCATCGATGCTACGCTTATTTCAAAAGCACTTGCAGGCTTTTCGTGCTCGTTGTCAGGTCCTGCCTCTGCAGTGTCCTGCACCTCGACAGTAGGCTCGTCAGCTTCTTCGGTAGGCTGCGACGAGGAAGATGTTGACGCGGTTGTTTGATCAGGCTGGCTGGTCTTGCCGCTGAAATAATCCATGAGCGGCTTTCCAAGTCCGTAGCCGACAACGCACAGGCCTATAACAACAACGATCATTATAATTATAGTAAGCGCCTGCTTGCCTTTGCTTTTCTTTTTGCTGTAAAAGCTGTACTTGCGGTGCTTTATCTTTATCTTTTTCTTACTCTTGCCCATGTGCTCCCCCTTTCAGCAAAGTGGTCAGTATATTATTTTCAGAAATCTACCGTATATCCCACCAGCGCGTAAAATGCAAGTGAAATGACGCCGATATAGACCATCATTATGGGATATCCGCGGAATGCCTTGGGTATCTTATCCGAATCAAGCTTCTCGCGTGCAATGTTAAGCAGCAGACACGCAAGGAAAAAGCCGATACCCGTGCCAACGCCATAACCTATGTACGACCATATATCGCTGCCGTAGTTCGAGTTGAGGAACAGCGCTCCGATAACGGTGCAGTTAAATATCGCGAGATGTGCATATTTCTTTATCCTCGCAAACATTTTCGGGAACAGCCACCAGATAAGCAGCAGCGCCAGAATATACAATATGCTTATTACTGCAACATAGACCAGCGGCATGAACAGCCAGCCGTATTCCAGCGGCAGCAGCGCACCGTCAAGAAAATAAGTGATAATGCTCGCAGCCGTGGTCATAAGCGTTATGCCAAGCGTAAAGCCGATAACATGCGACTCCTT